>JABFRJ010000145.1 GCA_013141255.1 Hyphomicrobiaceae bacterium | reverse complement strand
GCCATGCTGGATGCCCTTAACCCGCCGCGTGGTAAACGAGCCGCCATCCCGCACCCGCTCCACATCATAAACAATCGGCACCTTTGGATCGCCAGGAAGCAAAAAGTACGAGTGGAATGAGTGTGCCGTTCGCCTCAAGCGCCGAACCGGCATTGAAACCAAACCAACCCACCCACAACAACGCGGCACCAATCATCGTCAATGTCAGCGCGTGAGGCGTCATTGCTTCGCGGCCATAACCAACGCGTTTGCCGATAATAAGTGCACCCACGAGGCCAGCAATACCTGCATTGATGTGCACAACCGTACCACCAGCAAAGTCAATTGCACCCCAACCAAACAGCATACCAGCATTTGCCTGCGCTTCAGCTAGCTTTGCCGCCGCAACAGCTTTCTTAGCTTCATCAGCGCCAGCCGCAGCAATCAGCTTCGTCGCCGCAACGATCGCATCCGGACCGGCCCAATACCAAACCATGTGCGCAATCGGGAAGTATACAAACGTCACCCACAGCGGAATGAACAACGCCACCGCCGAGAACTTCATCCGTTCAGCAAATGCGCCGACAATGAGAGCGGGCGTAATGCACGCGAACGTCATCTGAAACGCAATAAAGGCGTACTCCGGAATAACAACACCGTGCGTGAAGGTCTCAACCGTCGAATCCGGTGTAACGCCTTTGAGGAACAGCTTCGATGTGCCACCAATAAGCGCATTGAAGCTAGTGCCTTCGGTAAAGGCCAAGCTGTAACCATACAACACCCAGATCACCGACACGACGCAAACCGAGTAGAAAACCTGCATCAAAACTGACAACATATTTTTGCTGCGCACCAAACCACCGTAGAACAATGCCAAGCCAGGCACCGTCATCAGCAACACCAGCGCACTCGAAATCAGCATCCAACTTGTGTCACCTTTATTGGGCGTCGGCGCATCAGCAGCCAGTGCCGCGAGCGACATTAGAGTAAGTGCACCCACCCCCCCCGCCGTTGCCCACAATGAGCGCCTAAAACAATATCGATCCATCTGCTCGTCTCCCTCACAAAAACAAAAGTCAATTGAGTCCAGTTTTTCAGCCCCACATCGTCACGCCTCATCGCCACCGATGCGCGTACTCGACACGCGTCCTCAGGACGCTCAAAGTGCTGAGAGATCGCTTTCGCCGGTCCGAATACGGACGGTCTTCTCAACGCCGGTGACGAAGATCTTGCCGTCACCAATTTGGCCAGTTTTGGCGGCTTGAATAATCGCAGCCAGCGCCCGATCAACATCGGCGGCCGCAACCACAGCCTCAATTTTGATTTTCGGCAAAAAGCTGACCGCATACTCAGCACCACGGTAGATTTCCGTATGCCCCTTCTGCCGACCGTAACCTTTAACTTCGGTAACGGTGATCCCCTGCAGTCCGAGGTCGGTCAGAGCCTGACGGACCTCCTCCAATTTAAACGGTTTGATGATTGCTGTAATAAGCTTCATGAACATCCCTCTCCATGGCCACCGACGTTGCGGCAGCGAGTGATGTCATTGCTTTTCCAAGGATCGTGCCAACTCTTTAACGACGAATTAATCTATTGAATAATAAGAAAAAAACGCCAGCACGGATGTCCGAACCTCAATTCCAATTCCAACTGACTGGCTAATTTTTAGTCAGCACAGGCGCCGCTGCTTATTATTTGAGCGTGAATTTGGTAGTCTCTTTGCGCACCAATCCCTCTTGCGTAACAGACGCCACCAACGCCCCCTCACGGGTATAGACAGACCCCCGGCAAAACCCGCGCGCACCATGCGCCGACGGACTATCTTGCACGTAAAGCATCCACTCATCCGCACGGAAAGGCCGGTGAAACCACATCGAATGGTCGAGGCTCGCCAACTGCAATTCTTTGTCAAACATCAATTTTCCATGCGCGATCAATGACGTATCAAGCAGGGTAAAATCGGATGCATAGGCCAAAACACACTGATGCAACGGCAGAGCGTCAGGCAAGGTACCGTTTGCACGAAACCAAATCTGCTGCTCCGGCCGCCGCTTGGCCCGCCCCAAGTAACGCGAAATATCCACCGGCCGCATTTCAATAGGCCGTTCCCGCTCCCAGTAACTACGCATGTTGTCCGGCAGATGGGCCAACATCTGTTGCGCCAACTCCTTCTCGCTCGGCAAGTCCTCCGGCGCCGGGACTTTCGGCATCTCTGTGGCATGGTCAAAGCCCGGCTCCGCCTTGTGAAACGAAGCACTCATGACAAACATCGCCTTGCCATGCTGGATGCCCTTAACCCGCCGCGTGGTAAACGAGCCGCCATCCCGCACCCGCTCCACATCATAAACAATCGGCACCTTTGGATCGCCAGGAAGCAAAAAGTACGAGTGGAATGAGTGTGCCACCCGCTCCTCCGACACCGTCCGAACCGCAGCTACAAGCGCCTGTCCCAGGACCTGCCCTCCATAAACCCGCTGCCAGCCAATCTGCGGGCTTCGGCCCCGATACAGATTTTGTTCCAAAGACTCAAGATCCAAGGTCGCAAGCAACCCTTTTAAGGCAGCCCCACCCCCCGCCGACGCTTCGCTGGATGGACTCTTCTTCTGCGACGATTTCTTGCTGGTCATCTGCCCATCCGTGCGCCAAATCTGATCCCTGAAGAGCGCAACGGACAGCGCCCGCTGTCAAGATGCAAGCCGCATCGATTCTTTTGAGCAACGTCCATGCAGCAAGCCACCGCAACCGTTGACATTGCCATCTCGGGCGGCAGTTTCGCCGGCCTCGCCATCGCTGTCGCCCTATCCCAGGCATTACACGGCGCTCTCCGCATATCGGTCATCGCGCCAACATTCCCAGCGCCCGCAAATGACGCACCTATCGATCCCCGCTCAGTCGCCCTATCGGCCGCCTCCAAAAATTTACTATCTGCCCTCGGCGTCTGGAACGACATCGCTTCAGTCTGCCAACCGGTGTCTGAAATCGCCATTTCCGACAGCGACCTCAACGACGCCGTCCGCCCCACACGCCTCCGCTACGATACCGTGCTGCCGTCAGGTGAACCATCCATGTGGATCGTCCCCAATGCCTCACTCGGCGCGGTACTCTTGGCCCACGCCAACAAAGCGCCCGGCGTCTCTCTTATCGCAAACCGCCGCGTCACTGGCCTCACCGATCATGGCGAAGCCATAGCCCTCACCCTCGATGATGGTACCGACATCAGCACGCGCCTCGCCATCGCCGCCGACGGCCGTCGCTCAACCCTAAGAGATGCCAGCGGCATCACCACCATAGGCTGGGACTACGATCAGCACGGCATCGTCGCAACCGTCACCGCCTCACAACCCCATCATGGCCGCGCGGTGCAGAATTTCCTACCTAACGGCCCCTTCGCGATTCTTCCACTCACCGGCAACCGCCTTTGCATCACCTGGAGTGAACAGACGGGCGAAGCAAAACGCATTTTGGCAGGCACTCCAGCTGAAATTCTCGCCGAAATCGAACGTCGCTTCGCGCCTAACTATGGTCATCTGACATTGGAAAACAAACCCCAGTCTTGGTCACTAAATGTTCATCTTGCACGCAGCTTCATCGCCCATCGCGTGGCCCTGGCAGGTGACGCGGCCCACGGCGTCCACCCCATTGCCGGACAAGGTCTCAACCTCGGTTTCCGCGATGTTGCCGCCCTCGTCGAAGTGATTGCCGAAACTGCCCGTCTCGGCCTCGACATCGGCCACGGCACCACGCTGGACCGCTATCAGCGCTGGCGTCGTTTTGACAGCCTCACGTCAACCGCCGCTTTCGACACACTTAATCGCTTGTTTTCGCAGAACTCAAATGTCGCGCGCTCCGTGCGCGGCGCAGGCTTATCAATTATTGATCGCGCGCCCCACCTCAAAGCATTGATCGTCCAAGAAGCGGCGGGCCTATCAGGAGACGTCCCCAAACTCTTGCTCGGCCAAATGCCCTAATCCACTCAACTCCGCGCAAGCTTCTTTGCGACAAACTCAAGTCGATCCTGTCCCCACATAATCTCGCCATCAGCAAACACATAGCTCGGCGCGCCAAACACACCACGTTCAATGGCTTCAGCTGTATTCTTGTCCCACACCGCATCAAGTGCTGCATCAAATGCGGCACCAGCCCTGAGTTGCCCCACGTCAACGCCCGCGCGCTGTGCTGCCGCATCAATCACACCAATATCGGCGAGCGATTGTTCAAGCTCCCACACCGCCCGACCCAGTTCCTGTGAAAATCTGAGTGCATCAAGACCAATCTGCTCAGCCGCAATAACTAGTCGCGTCGCGGCGGTATCATCAGATGGGAAATTCTTGGGTTGAATGACCAGCGGCAAACCAGTGTGTTCCGCCCAACGCTTCAGCTCAACCAACCGATACGCCTGACGCTCAAACGCCCGCTTTGGCAACGGCAACCCACCCGTCTTCTCAAACACCTGCATAAAGCGTGCAGGTTTTACGCGCACGGTAGCGCTGTATTTTGCCACCACATCGCGAAACCGTTGCGCCCCGAGATATGTCCACGGACTATTGAGTGAAATATAATAGTCGATGGTTGTCATGTTTCGATCCAATTTCAAGCCAGTGGCAAAAGCACACTAAGATCGCGCCCGACTCGGTCAGGCATCATATCAGGATATTCATCAGGTGCACCGCTGCGATTGACCCAGACGGTCTCGAAGCCAAACGCCTTAGCCCCCGCGACATCCCAACGGTTCGAAGATTGGAACGTAACTTCACGCGGTGCACAACCAAATTTATCTGTCACCAGCCGATAAACTGACATATCAGGTTTGAAAATTCCGGCATCACGCACAGAAATCACGGCGTCGAAAATACCACCAAGTTTGGTAGAAGCGATGGCATCTGCAAGCATATCCGGATCGCCATTCGACAAAATCGCTAGCCTAGCGCCGCTAGCACGTAACCGTGCGAGCACATCGACCACTTCGGGAAACACCGCCATCTGTCGATATGCGCCGAGCAATTTCTCACGCACCCCATCGGGCACACCGCCAACACTCGCAATCGCAAAATCGAGACTACGTTGCGTAAGCGTCCAGAACGGCACCATGCGACCTGTCATCGCGTGAACCCAACTATACTCGAGATGCTTCTGCCGCCACGTCAACGACAACCGCTCCCACACCTCGCCGATTTCAACACGATGCTCACTTGCGGCCGCGTGCACATCAAACAGTGTGCCATAGGCATCGAAAACATAGATCGGGGCTGACACCACACCAAACTCCTAGCCACGATTACCGTTCAGCAACTTGCGACTGACCACCACGCGCATAATTTCGTTGGTACCCTCAAGAATCTGATGCACGCGCAAATCACGCACCAACTTCTCCATGCCATAGTCCTTGAGATACCCGTAGCCGCCGTGGATTTGCAGCGCTTCGTTGACAATCCCGAAGCCCAAGTCAGTCGCAAACCGCTTCGCCATCGCCGAGTACATCGAAGCCTGCGGATCGGCGCGGTCCATTGCATCCGCCGCTCGATAAATCATCAAACGTGAGGCTTCCAATTCGGTTGCCATATCAGCGATTTTGAACTGCAATACTTGGAAGTCGGCCAAATTCTTCCCGAACGCTTTGCGCTCAAACATATAGTCGCGCGATTTATCTATTGCCTGCGCCGCAGCGCCAAGACTGCAGGCACCAATATTGACGCGCCCGCCATCAAGGCCACTCATCGCGAACCGAAAGCCCTTACCTTCAACGCCACCAACAAGGTGCGACGCCGGCACGCGGCAATTGTCCATGATGACCTGCCGCGTTGGCTGCGCATTCCAACCCATCTTCTTTTCATTCGCACCGAATGACAGCCCCGGCGCGTCCTTCATAATCACGAACGCCGACACGCCGTCCGCGCCCTCGCCACCGGTACGCGCGAACACGAAATAAAAATCAGTCGCCCCAGCGCCTGAAATAAACTGTTTGGTGCCATTCAGAACATACGAATCGCCATCCTTGCGTGCCGTCGTCTTAAGCGCCACCGCGTCAGATCCAGCACCAGGCTCCGTCAGGCAATAACTTGCAAGCCAATCCATCGACGCGAGCTTCGGCATCCAAGATTTTATTTGCGCGTCGGTGCCGTACTTACCGAGCATCCACGCCACCATGTTATGGATCGAGATGTACGCCGAGATCGCAGGACAACCGTAGGCGAGCCCTTCCATGATCAAGGCGCCATCCAGCCGCGACAGGCCCGACCCACCTTTGTCTTCCGGCACATAAATTGTCGCCATCCCTAGCTGCGCTGTCTCGCGAATCACATCGACAGGAAAATGTCCTGTATCGTCCCATTCGATGGCCTTGGGCAAAATGCGCTCCTTAGCGAACGTCAGCGCCGTGTCTTGGATGGCCAGTTGTTCTTCAGTCAGTGCGAAATGCATGATGTCCTCAACGTATCTAAAGCGTGCCAACATCGCAGTCAGCCAATATGTCGGACACCACTCTGCATCGCCACCACCGCTTCCGCTATCATCCGTTCGACGATCTCAGCTGCAGGCACAATATCGTGAATGAGTCCCGTTGCTTCGCCCGCAATCGCCGCGGCAACCGTAGCGTCGGCCTCAATCAGAGCCGCCGCATATCGCTCGCGCTCTACCGCGGCCACCTGCCTTAATTCACGCTCGCGCCCAACCCAATCATTGACATACGCATTGCGCACGACACGAATATCATAGGGCTCTGGCCACGCATGACCGCGCACGATGTCTGTCACCGACTGGCGAACAGTATCGTCACCCGTCGCAATCAGCGCCACATCATGCAAAGTCTTGTGCACCAACGCCTCGCGCGAAGCCCAAAAGCGCGACCCAACAACCACACCATCTGCGCCCAACATCAGTGCGGCAGCCAACCCGCGCCCATCCGCAATACCACCGGCAGCACACACGAGCGCTTCGGATTTCACTCGCCGCACTAGATCAACTATCTCCGGCACCAGCGTTATCGTAGCTCGCTTTGCCCCATGGCCACCAGCCTCAGCCCCTTGCGCCACAACAACATCCGCGCCCACATCAAGCGCCCGCTGCGCATCGCGCAATGTCTGCACCTGACACATCAAAACCGCTCCGCTCGCACGAACCTCCGACGCAAACGGCTCGGGATCATCGAACGATAAAAATACCGCGCGCGGTTTCTTGTCCAATACCTGGGTCAAAAGCTCCGGCTTATTTCGCAACGACCAAGTAATGAAACCACAACCAACCTGCGCGTTACCAGCCTCACGAAACTGCGTCTCAAGCCACGTCGCGTCGCCGTATCCACCACCAATAAAACCAAACGCACCCGCGCCGGAAACTGCAGCTGCCAAACGCCCACCTGCCGCCATCGCCATCGGCGCGCTGATGATTGGATGCTTGATGCCAAGTTGTTCAGTCAATCGCGTCGAGAGCGCCATCGCGACCTCCTCAGTAATCGAGCAACACCAGCTTACACCGCGAGCTGTCGCTCAAACAGTCGCGCCGTTCGGAGTAACCGACCATCATCACGCCGTGCGCCAACCAATTGCACCCCCATCGGCAATCCAGCCTCGTCCTGCAACAGCGGCAAAGTCACACACGGTGTTCCAAGATACGTCCAGAATGCGTTGAACACCGGATCGCCCGTGGATTCTAGGCCTTTAGGCGCAGGTCCTAGCGCAGCAGGCGTCAAAATCGCGCTATAACTGCGGAAAATTTCCTCAAATGACTCGTAGATCACCTCGCGCGCTTGCAGCGCCTCAAAATACTTTGTCGCCGAAATCTTGCGCCCATCTTCGATTTGCTTAGCCAATCGCGCCGAAATCCCGTCGGGGTTCTTATCAAGTAGCGGCCCATACTTTGTTGCCAGCTCGACGTTATTGATCGTCTTCTGCGCTTCAAGCCCACGCGCGATCGTGAAATCTACGCTCGCTTCCTCAACCTGATCACCCAAAGTTTCGATCAGCTCACCAAACGCCTCGCGCGTCACCGCATCCGCCGTCATCCACGCAGGTGTCTTCACAAACGTAAACTTCGGCTGCAACTTAAAGTCTTCCGTTGCCGATTTCAAAATCGATCCTGGTGTATGCCGATACGTCGCCCGATCATTGGCATCGATGCCACCAAGCGCATCTGCAATCAGCGCTAAGTCTTCCACGCTGCGCCCATACACACCAACCGTATCTAACGACGTCGATTGATCGAGAACCCCACCACGCGGGATCAGTCCGAACGTTGGTTTCAAGCCATAAACCCCGCAAAACGATGCCGGCCTAATAACCGATCCGCCGGTCTGCGTCGCAAGTGCCGCCGGCACCATGCCATCTGCAACCGCCGCAGCAGACCCTGAAGACGAACCACCCGGCGTATGCTCGAGATTATGCGGATTGTGTGTGACGTTCGGCGTCAACGTCGCCAATTCAGTCGTCACTGTCTTACCAAGAATTATCGCACCCGCTTGCCTCAGCCGCTGCACCGCCACCGCATCAAATCGCGGTTGTCGTCCCTTAAAAACTGGCGACCCACATTCAGTCGGCATATCAGCTGTATCGATGATATCTTTTACCCCCATCGGCACACCATGCAGCGGCCCGGTCGGATGTCCTGCAACGACAGCGAAATCTGCCTCACGGGCCTCCGCCAACGCCTGCTCGCCCGCCACATGCACCCAGGCCCTCACCGCGTCATCACGCGCGGCGATCCGATCAAGGCAAGCCTTGACGACCGCCTCAGACTTGATCCGCCCCTTACCAATCTCAACAGCAAGTTGAAGTGCCGACAATGTCGTTACGTCCGTCATGAACAAACCTCAAAAAGCAAAAGACCAGCGCCTGAGCGTTATCGCCCTGGCGCTGGTCCGGCAATGCAAAACTTGAGAACCAAACAGAGCTACTTACGATGCGCCGATAACTATTCGGTGAAAACTGTATCGCGGCTCTTCTGGATCGACGGTAACAGCGCAATCACCACCAGAATTAACGTCAAGATCAGCAAGCCACCCGACAAAGGCCGCTCAACAAACGTCCAAAACGACCCGCGACTGATCACCAACGCCTGACGGAGCTTCTCTTCCATCAGCTTGCCCAGCACGTAACCGAGCAACATCGGCGCCGGTTCAAAACCAAATTTGATCAGTGCGTATCCGAACAGCCCGAACCCGGCAGCCATGATGACTTCCTGCGGATTGTTATTCACCGAATAAATACCTATACAGCAGAACATAATGATCGACGGGAACATCAGGCGATACGGCACTTTGAGCAATTTCACCCATAGGCCGATTAGCGGCAGGTTGATGATCAACAACATTAGGTTGCCGACCCACATCGACGCAATCATACCCCAGAACAAATCTGGCTGTTTGGAGATAATCTGCGGACCCGGTACGATGCCGTGGATCTGCATCGCGCCCACCATCAGCGCCATCACAGCGTTAGGCGGAATGCCAAGCGTCAGCAAAGGTATGAAGGCTGTTTGAGCGCCTGCATTATTCGCGGCCTCCGGACCAGCAACGCCTTCGATCATGCCCGTACCGAATTTCTCCGGCGTGTCCGACAATTTCTTTTCAACCGTATAAGCCGCAAACGGACCAAGAACCGCACCGTTGCCTGGCAACAATCCAAGTAAGGATCCAAGGAAAGTACCGCGCATGATCGGGTTGAATGATTGCTTAAACTCCGCCCACGACGGCAGCAGTTTACCCACCTTCATGCGCACAACATCGCGCGCTTCTGGATTTTCCAGGTTTTTTACGATTTCAGCAAACCCGAAGATGCCCATGGCGATGGCGGCGAATTCCAAACCATCCGAAATCTCGGTCCACCCGAAGGTCAACCGTTCTTCGCCCGTTTCCAAATCGGTGCCCACCGTCGACAGCAGCACACCGACCAAATCATGGCGATGGCCTTGGGGACCGACCCACGCGCCAAGAT
>JABFRJ010000346.1 GCA_013141255.1 Hyphomicrobiaceae bacterium | reverse complement strand
CAAAAAAACAAACCCTGCCAAATCGGCAGGGTTTGTTTTTTTGCGCGTGCCTACTCCGCCGCCTGTGGCAACACTTGCCGATGCGCTTTAGTTCCTTCGACAATGGCCGCGACGCCCATGCCGCCAGCGGTACAAATCGAAATCAACCCGCGCCCACCCTCAACTGACACGAGCTTCGCCAGATTGCCGAGCACGCGCGCCCCCGTTGCCGCAAACGGATGCCCGAACGCAAGACTTGAGCCGCGCACATTGAGCTTCGCCCGATCAATCGAGCCTAACGGCTGATCCTTCCCGAGGAACTTTTTGCAATAGGCCGGATCTTCCCACGCTTTCAACGTCGCCAACACCTGCGCCGCAAACGCCTCGTGAATCTCGTAGAAATCAAAATCCTGCAGCTTGAGACCGGCGCGATCCAGCATCTTCGACACAGCAATCGTCGGCGCCATCAGCAACCCCTCGCCCGCGACGAAGTTATTCGCCGCCGTCTGCGAGGTGGTGAGATAGCCGAGCACCGGCAGCCCGCGTTTCGCCGCCCATTCTTCCGACGCCAGCAACACAGCTGCCGCACCATCCGTCAGTGGCGTCGAATTGGCAGCCGTCAACGTACCCTTGTCCGATTTATCGAACGCCGTCTTCAATGTCGCAATCTTCTCAAGCGTCATATCCGAGCGCATGTTGTTGTCGCGGTAGACACCATTGAACGGCACGATGATGTCGTCCATGTAGCCCGACGCATAGGCGGCTGACGCCTTCATGTGGCTCTCATATGCCAACTGGTCTTGCTCAGCCCGCGTGATGCCCCACTCCTTGGCCATCAACTCGGTGTGCTCGCCCATGCTCATGCCCGTGCGCGGCTCACCCGTCGATGGGGCCACAGGTGCCAGCTCCGACGGCGAGAAACCCTTGAACGCACCGAACTTCTGACCCAGCGACTTGGCCTGAGAGAGTTGCGTGAAGCGTCCCGCTAGCTTTTTGCCGACGACAATCGGTGGGTCAGAGGTTGTATCAGAACCACAGGCAATGCCACATTCAATCTCACCTGTCGCAATCTTGGCCGCAATGCCCATAGCCGCTTGCAGCGACGTGCCGCATGCCTGCTGCATGGTGATGCCGGGCGTCGATGGCGCGAGCTTTGTGCCGAGCACGGCTTCGCGCGCGAGGTTCCAATCCTTTGAATGCGACACGACCGCTCCGCCCGTCACCTCATCAATGTGCACGCCATCAAGTCTGCATTTGGCGACGAGCCCATTGAGCGCCGCCGTCATCATCTCAAGGTTCGACGCATCGGCGTAGAGCGTGTTTGAACGACAGAACGGAATACGCGCGGCCCCAACGATGGCAACTTTGCGGATTGATTGGGTCATGCGACAACTCCCACGAAATGGATGGAACGACGCCATCGGTAAAACTAAGATCTAGTGAACACTTTCCCTATCCGTCTCCTTCTCCCTAAGGGAGAAGGTCCGCGACAGCGGGGATGAGGGGCCTTCTCAATCAACCACGTAGCACAACAAAACTCCCCTCACCCGCCCCCGCTTTTGGGCGCTTGCGCGCCTGGCGGGCACCCTCTCCCTCGAGGGAGAGGGGATTAAACAGCTAGCACTCGATGGCGACTTTGCGGATTGATTGGGTCATGATTGCTTGATCGCCTTCTGTGTTTCGTAAGCACTGAAAAGCTCGCTCACCAAAATTCCGTTGATCGTCATACCGGCAAGATTGACATGGTCAATGGCGACACCGGAAAGGTTCGCATTGTGAATGCGCGTGCCCGATAAATTCACATCCTCGACTGTCCAACCGCTCATGTTGACATTGACAAATTTCGCACCCGAAAAATTGACGTCATTAAAGCTCGAGCCCGCCAGAACAGACTTCGTCACATCAAGCCGATGGGTTGCACTCTCAATTTTCATGGCTTCCCCCTTCACTCCGCTGCTTGCGCCGGTCTCAGCGGCGTCACGTTCGAAGTCTTTTCATTCGCCTTGTAGTGCAACGGACCACCGCGGAACGGCGCGAAGCCAGTGCCAAAGATTACGCCCGCATCCACGAGGTCAGCGCTTTCCACGATCTTCTCGTCGCGCACCTTTTCAGCTTCAGCAATAAGCGGCTCAACCAGCGCGCGACCAAGCGTCTCCAACTCGGCCTTGCTGAAGGTTGCATCACCCTTCACAGTCTTGCCGTCCTTCCAGACATAGAACCCCTCGCCCGACTTCTTGCCGAGCTTCTTGGTATCCACGAGCTTTTGCAATTTTGAACCCTCCGCCGACTTGCCAAGGATCTTGCCAACGTGGGCGCAGACATCGAGCCCCACAGTGTCCGCAAGTTCAATCGGCCCCATCGGCATACCGAACACCCGCGCGGCTTCATCGATCTTCTCTTTGCTCTCGCCTTTTTCCATGCGCTCCATCGCCGCCATCATGTACGGACCGAGCACACGATTGACGACAAAACCCGGCGCGCTCTTGGTGATAAGCGGGAACTTGTCGATGGCGGCTACAAAGGCGCAGCCCTTCTTCACGTCTTCATCGCGACTACCGGCACCACGAATGACTTCAACCAACGGCATCTGCGCCACCGGGTTAAAGAAGTGAATCCCAATCAGACGACCAGGATCAACCAGCGGTTTGGCAATATCCTCAATCATGATCGACGACGTATTCGTCGCCATGACCGCGCCCGGCTTCAACTTGGTCTCAATGTCCAAGAACAGTTTTTGTTTGACCTCGACGCGCTCAACGATAGCTTCAATCACCACGTCGGCACGGCCAATGCCCGCACCGGTCGGATCAGCGATCAACCGCGCCTTTGCTGCATCCCTGAGCGCTTTAGTCTTGAACTTGCGACCGAACAGCTTTGCCTGCGCCGCAATACCCTTGGCGATGGCTTCAGGCGACAAGTCCTG
The DNA here is from genome assembly GCA_013141255.1 of Hyphomicrobiaceae bacterium. GTDB lineage: Bacteria > Pseudomonadota > Alphaproteobacteria > Rhizobiales > Hyphomicrobiaceae > JABFRJ01. The sequence goes on along the minus strand of JABFRJ010000346.1, from coordinate 7,038 downwards.
CAGTGTCACTTCCATTCCCGAAGCAACACACCACCCCGCGATATCAGCACCCATAACACCCGCACCAATAACGTGCACGCGCTGTGGCGTCCAACCGAGCCCCTTCGGCGCCTGTGCTTTCAGCATTTCTGAGAGTTTAAACACGCGGCGCAAATTGCGCGACGTATCCGACACCATTAGCGGCGCAAACATCTCGGTTTCCGCGACCTTCATCCGATCGAGATTGCCACCATGTTTCTCGAACAAATCAATCAACCGGAACGGCGCTGGGTAATGCGCCTCCCGCGCCTTCTTGGCGGTCTCAGTCCGCATCTTGTTGGCAAGCATGCCGCGCGCCGGCCATTTCGACGCCAACGTCTTCAACCCACCAGCAACAGGTGAGCGCTTCTTTTTGAGCACAGCCCGCCGCGCGGCCCAACGTAGATTAGACGGACCCGCAACGAGTTCATCGATCAGCCCCATACCCTTAGCAGCCGACGCACGAACCATCGAGCCCGCGAGCATCATCGGCATCGCAGCCATCGCACCCGCCTGACGGATCGAACGCGCAGTCCCGTTGAAGCCTGGGAAAATACCCAATTTTACTTCAGGGAAACCAACACGCGTCCCCTCGTCGCGCGTGGCAATGCGCCAATGACAGGCTAGGGCCAACTCAAGTCCGCCGCCAAGACAGAACCCGTGAATGGTGCACACGACCGGCACCGGAAGTTTCTCAATCTTGTCGAGCAGCGCATTGGCGTTGCGGATATTCTCAATAACGGTCCGCTCGTCTGTTAGCTGCTCGAATTCGCGCACATCTGCGCCGACAATGAAACCCTTAGCCTTGCCGGATTGAAACACCAACCCGGAAATCCGCTTCTCGCGGACTCCAATCTCCACGGCCTCGACAATGGCCGCGAGCTCTTCAAGCGGTCGCCGTCCCAAGCTGTTTTGACTCTCGCCTTCGCGATCAAACGTCGCCCAGGCGATACCCTCGCCATCAGTATCGAAGCGCCAATCTTTCAGTGTCGACATATCAGTCATAGATCGTCCTCCAAGGGGGAACCGCGCTATCAAGTGATCGGCACGGTTTGGGGATTGATGTCAGTGGGCGCAACCGCTCACTCAGCCGCCGACTTCGCCATCTTGGCGTTATGACCAGCTGTCATGAAGTTGGGCTTCACCTCAGCTGGATCGAAATGATCAACCGCGATCACACGAGCCGTCAGTGTCTCAACTTCACGCAGCAGCGTGCCTTCGGCCTCAGTGACAACACCCTTCCGCACAGCGTCCCCGATCCAGTCGATGCCATGATAACGTCGAACGTCACCTTTACGAATGGCGCGGTCGAGTTTCTTCTCCGCGTCCTCAGCTTGGATAACTTTCTGCAGCGTAACCTCGAGTAGTCCCAAGGCGTCGTTGACATCTTTCGAGATGAAAATATCGCGTGTCAGCCGGTCACGCACATCTCCCGGCTCCATCGCGTACCCAACGATCTGATGACCGAGATCATCCGATGCCGGACGACGACGCGCCCCGAACGGAAACACCGCCGCCCGCATCAACCACCGCACAGGTGCCACAGGGAAATTATCAATCGTGCCCTTAATAGCTTCCTGGAAGCGATGCAGACTGTTTTGTGCACAGAACGCCACGATATGCCGATCATGCGACGGTCGACCGTCATCCTCATACCGCTTCAGCACACACGCCGTAAAGTAAAGTTCCGACAACGCGTCTGCTAACCGACCGGTAAGCTTTTGCTTGGTCTTGAGCCCGCCACCAAGCGTGGCCACCGTCAAATCGGCAACTAGCGCAAACGAGCGCGACGCCCGCCACAACTGTCGATACCATTCGGCCGTGCCAAACGAATTGTCTGGCACCACGCCAAACATTCCGCCGGTTGCATTGTGGAACAGAGCCCCCGTCATATTCGACGCCGAGAACGCGATATGCCCGAGGAAAGCTTTTTCAAACGCCACCACACCCTTGCGCGTATCAGGGTCCTGACACGCCTGCACTTCCTTGTAGAGATACGGATGCGACCGAAGCGCTCCCTGCGCAAACGTAATCAACGTGCGCGTGAGAATATTCGCGCCCTCCACTGTGATACCAACCGGCACAGCCTGATACGCCGATTGCAAATAATTCATCGGCCCATCGCAGATGGCACGACCACCGTGAATATCCATCGCGTCATTAACGGAGCGCCGCATGCGCTCGGTCGTCTGATATTTCATGAGCGCCGAGATCACCGAAGGCTTCTCGCCTCGGCTGACCATCGATGCCGTCACAGCGCGCGCAGCTTCATTGACATAAGCCGTCTCGACCATGCGAGCGAGTGGTTCTTCAAGGCCCTCCATCTTGCCCACAGGCAGACCAAATTGCTTGCGAATACGGCCATACGCCGTGGTCGAGCGCAGCATCATCTTCGCGCCCGCCGTCGCCGACGATGGCAACGAGATCGCTCGTCCCGCAGCCAGACATTCCATCAACATGCGCCAGCCGTGGCCGCACATCTTGTCACCACCGATGATAAATTCCATCGGGATGAAAACGTCTTTTCCCCAGTTGGGACCATTGGGAAACGCCGAGCCGCACGGCAAATGCCGACGACCAATATTCACGCCAGGATAGTCCGCCGGAATAAGCGCGACTGTAATGCCTACGTCGTCTCCACGCCCCAGAATATTCTCAGGATCAAACAACTGAAACGCCAGACCAACCAGCGTGGCCTTCGGGCCGAGCGTGATATAGCGCTTATCCCAGCTGAGCTTGATGCCGAGCGTTTCTTTGCCTTTGTACGTGCCGTGCGTCACCGTGCCGATGTCGCGCATAGTGGCAGCATCCGAGCCCGAGGTTGGCCCCGTCAGTGAAAAGCACGGCACTTCCAACCCACGCGCCAAACGCGGCAAGAAGTAATGCTTCTGCTCGTCGGTCCCGTACTTTTCGATCAGCTCACCAGGGCCCAAAGAGTTCGGCACCATTACGATGGTACACACGTCAGGCGACCGCGACGCCACCTTGCCAAGGATCAACGACTGCGCTTGCCCCGAAAAACCGAGCCCGCCATGCTCCTTAGAAATCAACATCCCGAGGAAACCATGCTGCTTCACGAAATCCCAGATGGGCTCCGGTACTTCACGCTCGTTGTGTCGGATCTTCCAGTCATCGATCATTCGACACAAATCTTCAGTCGGTCCATTGAGAAACGTGCGCTCTTCGTCGGTCAAAGTGATGGGCGGCACATCACGCAACTTCTGCCAATTAGGTTGCCCTGAAAACAATTCAGCATCGAACCCGATCGTACCCGCGTCCAAAGCTTGCTGTTCGGTCGCTGAGACCTTCGGCAAAATCTTTCGCACCATGCCAAACGCCGGGCGCACCAACACAGCGCGCCGAACACTCGGGATGGACAGAGCAATCAGGCCGAGTACAGGCATAAGACCGAGCAAGCTCCAACCACCGAGATTGAGCCCTTCATAGGTTCCGCTCACCAAGCCTGTCGAATAGGCAAACCACGCCACCGCCGCGAGCACGGCATAGGACCACAGCCCCCCCTGTCGCATCGCCAGCGCAAACGCCGCCACCAAACAAATCAGAAAGAAAAACAATTCTGCCATCGTTTGTCTCCTTACCAGACACGAGCAGGCTTCAAGCCCTAGGCCCACCATCTGAAATCACGCTCGGCTTCACTAACGTAAACTGACGTTAACGTCAACTTATCGACTGCCAATCGAGGCTTAGTCGCCTATCGTCTGATCACTCAGGCACGATCCTAACGCGTTCCAGCGACAACCCCAACAGAGAGCCTATGGTGAAGCATGGTCCCATGCCGACGACCAGTGCAAAGCCCAATGTAAAGCAGAGTAACGCTCTGATGAAACGAACCTCGCAAACAGGCATAGGCTACGTCAAACTAGGCCACACCTGCGGCCCGCCAATCACGGACCAGTCACCCGGCATTTTTGCTTCCGGTAACGCGCCAATCATCGCCACCTATCTACTCGAGGCCAATGGCAAAAAAACCTAGTATATCGCGGCCATTGTAAGTATGGCCTGCGGCATCGCTATCGGGCGGCGAAAGTTGCCCGGCACATAGCACATTTTGAGCATTGACTTCGATCAATGCAAACATTCACCCATTCGAATATTAAGCGAACACACCGGGCAGCTTCGCTAGTGGCGCGACGTCAGTTGTCGGCTCACATCGCCGCTGACTCACATCGACGTAATGGCCTGCAGATCACAGCTTGAACTGGAGTTCACAATGGCACCGCGGCGCACAACACCGCTCTTTGCGACGATAATTCTCGTCGTCGTCGCGCTAAGCTCAGCCGGACACGCGAGCCCATGGCGGGATTTCGAAGATGCGCTTTACACTGCTTATGGTGATTATCGCGTCGCCCTGTTCCAAACCAACCAAAAGAACAAGGCCGCCACCGAGGCTGCCTTGTCCAACTTCGAGGCGAAGTGGTCGGCGCTAGCAGTCAAACACCGCACCACGCCTCCGCCCCAATACGGCGATGATCCCAAATGGGCCGAAACACTCGCAACCGTCGATAACATCCTGGCCCAAGCAAAGTTCGAAACAGCAGCAGGCGATCTGCCCAAGGCTCACGAAACCCTGGAAGCAATCCGCGATCAACTCGGGCATCTTCGTGCCCGCAACGGCATCATAACATTCTCAGATCGTATGAACGCATATCATGCCAAAATGGAGCACATGCTTCAGCCATCATATCTCGGCTTCGGCGCAGCCGGATTGCTCACCGTGCGTGAAGACACTGCCGTCCTTGCCCATTTGGCCCAAGACGCGGTTCGTAACCCACCCAAAGGCGTCGCCGAAAATCCTGAATTCAAAACGCTAGCGTCGGCATTCGTCGACTCAATCCAGGTCGTGAAGTTGTCACTGCAGAAGAATGAGGCTCCCACCGTCGAAGCCGCCCTGAAGGCATTGAAGAAGCCATATTCTCAGCTCTTCCTTAAATTCGGCTGAGACCACACGCGCTCGAAACTAACGCATCCGTGTCTCTGGCAGTGGAATAAACTCGTTCGCATCACCCGGCACGACGTCGAACTTGCCTGACCGCCATTCCTCCGCCGCCTGTCGGATCTTTTCTCGATCTGACGACACAAAGTTCCACCACAGATGTCGCGGACCATCCATCGCCGCGCCACCAATCAACATTAGCCGCGCGTTACTCTCAGCCAAAATAGAAATCCGATCGCCTGGACGGAACACCAACAAACGTCCCGCTTCGAACGTATCACCCGCAATGTCGATGCGGCCCGAGACGATATAAATCGCCCGCTCCTCCCAGTCCGCGTCAAACGGCAGCACGGCTCCCGGCACGAGCACCGCTTCGGCGTAAAGCGTATCATGCGGAAATGCGGTGGGGGCCTCTGCACCAAAGGCCGCCCCCATAATCAAGCGCACGCGCTTACCCGCGCCTTCAATCCGTGGCAACTCACCAACGCCATGATGCGCGAACGCCGCTACCCCATCCTCGTGGGTCTTCGGCAACGCCAACCACGCCTGAATACCATGCAGAGTTCGGTGCATTGCTTTACGCGCTGGTGCCTCGCGCTCGGAGTGCACAATCCCCCTCCCCGCCGTCATTAGGTTGACATCACCCGGCTTAATCGCAACCGACGTTCCGAGACTGTCGCGATGATACATCTCACCATCAAACAGATATGTCACCGTCGACAGTCCAATATGCGGATGCGGGCGCACATCGACACCGTTTGACGCATCGAACTCTGCTGGTCCCATTTGATCAAAGAAAATAAACGGACCTACCATCTGTGTCTGCACTGACGGAAGCGCACGGCGCACTTGAAATCCGCCGAGGTCATGGGCGCGCGGCACGATCACATGTTGTATTGCCGCGCATGACTGTGCATCGCCCGCAATAGGATCGTCACCGTCAAACGTGCTCATAGCAGCAACTCCCTGAGAGACCAATGTGTCGTCTCAAAACTTGATCTCATACTGCATCAATGGCGGCTTGGCTTCGAGCACCTTGCGCGCTGTCGTCGCGGGCACCCGCACCATGGGCGCACTCGCTCCAGCCGAAGGCGCCGGTGCTGAACTAGGTGCTGAACTAGGTGCTGATCCCGGTGCAGGAGCGGGCGCAGACCGAGCCATCGGTGCGGGCGCCGCCGCAACCACACCGGACTCGCACGTCCCATTATCCCAATAGTCCTTAGCATACGTCGACGTGACCGCCGCGTGCATTGAGACCAACGTCAAGTCATCGACCTGCGCCACACCCGCAGCCGCCATTGTCTTGATCACCTCAGCCATAATCAGCGCAGCCACCTTGTAATCGGCTGCCGGATTGCCCGCAATTTTGCAGCGCTTCTTCTCGAAAAGCCAATCGTGCAAAATGAAGGCAGGTGCAAAGCCCCAGGGCGAATAGCTCCGCGAAACCCACATCGGGCGCGGCACCGACCCGCCATCCGTCACCAACCGCATTGGTTGCACGACTTCACCCGACGCCCGCGTAAACTTGAGCGGTGCGGCGCTATCCGGCACAAACAAAAATTTATCTGGCTCGAGCCACTGCACAATTAGCTTGCCCTCAAGCTTGCCCGCTTTGGCCGCGCGGATCTCAAGCGAGGGAAACAAGTTGAAATGATACATCACGCCAGCGATCGCGAGCCCGACGCCAACAAAGAACGACACGATCCAACCAAACGATCTCAACATCCCGTATCTCCGCCTGCGCCAACATAGTGCGCGCGCACGGTACGACACTACGTGCAAAAATCAATCGGCAGTCGGATCACAATCAAATGTCCAACCACTCACCCGCGCTACTTTTGCAGATTTAGCGCTTAGACTTGCCGTCGCTGGGTTTCGGACGCGCGCGCCCAGTCTTCTGCGCCTGCGGTTTCATCACCGACGGAATCATCGACAACGGTTTCATCGGTCGACTAGAAGTCCGCGCTTGCCCCATCGGACGACCTTCAGCGTCGCGCACTGGTACGCCCTTGGTGGTGAATGTCTGCGTCTTGTGTTTTTGTCCCGTGCGCTTGCCTTCGCCACCC
>JABFRJ010000512.1 GCA_013141255.1 Hyphomicrobiaceae bacterium | reverse complement strand
TCGACCGTCTCACCATGCTGAAGTACGGCATCCCCGATCTGCGCGACATGTTCAACGCCGACCTCCGCTGGCTCCGCCACTACGGCTTCCAATGCCTCGACACCCCCACGCTCGCCGGCGGGATGAGCAGCTAGTTTTTTTCTTCTCCCCGCATGCGGGGAGAAGGTGCCCGAAGGGCGGATGAGGGGCGGCTACACAGCCAGTCAATCCCCATCCATTTTTTCAGGCTTCGTTTCGCGACGTGTGTCCGCATTCGATGTGCGACCGCCCCTCACCCTACCCCTCTCTCCGTGTAGAACGGGGAGAGGGAACTCGGAGCAAGCAAATGAAATTCACACTCTCCTGGCTCAAAGATCATCTCGACACGACGGCGAGCATCGATGAATTGCGCTTAACACTCGACCGCATCGGCCTCGAAGTCGAAAGCATCGACGATCCCTCAGCAAAGCTTGCGAAGTTCACCATCGCCCGCGTAGTCGAAGCCAAGCCCCATCCCAACGCCGACAAGCTGCGCGTGCTGCAAGTCGAAATCGAAAAAGGCAAACCCACTGTCGAAGTCGTCTGCGGCGCACCCAACGCGCGCGAAGGCTTGATCGGCGTCTTCGCCCCCCTCGGCGCTTACATCCCCGGCACCGATCTGACGCTCGAAAAGAAACCCGTGCGCGGCATCATCTCCAACGGCATGATGTTGTCCGAACGTGAGATGCAACTGTCGGAAGACCACAACGGCATCGTCGATCTCGACGCCAAACTCGCCGACAAAATCGGCGCGCGCTATGTCGACGTGCTCGGCATCTCTGATCCCGTCATTGAAGTGAAATTGACACCCAACCGCCCCGATTGCACCGGCGTGCGCGGCATCGCCCGCGATCTCGCCGCCGCCGGTCTCGGTACGCTGAAACCCGAGAAGAAAATCGACGGCGTCGAAGGCAAAGACGCTTGCCCCGTCGACATCATCGTCGATTTTCCCGCGGGCACGATGCCGCTCTGTCCGATCTTCGCCGGTCGTTACGTCAAAGGCGTCAAAAACGGCGCGTCACCCGCTTGGATGCAGTCGCGCCTCAAGGCCATCGGCCAGCGTCCCATCAACGCCCTTGTCGATGTGACAAACTATGTTTCCGTCGATCGTGGCCGTCCGCTCCACGTCTACGACGCCGACAAACTCAAAGGCGCACTCCGCGCTCGCCTCGGCAAGACAGGTGAATCCTTCCTCGCCCTCAACGGCCAAACCTATTCCGTCGATGACAGCATGTGCGTGATCGCCGACGACGCCAAAGTGCACGGCATCGGTGGCATCATGGGCGGCGAAGATTCAAGCTGCACACCGGAAACGAAAAACATCCTGATCGAGTGCGCCTACTTCGATCCCCTCAGCATCGCCACCACGGGCCGCAAGATCAACTTGATGAGCGATGCCCGCTATCGCTTCGAGCGCGGCGTCGATCCCGCCTTCGTCGAGCCCGGCCTTGATCTCGCCACGCGTCTGATGCTCGACGTGGCCGGCGGTACGCCATCGAAGGCAAAAATCGCTGGAAAGGCCCCGCTTCGCAACTTCACCGTCGATTTCGATTTCGCCCGCGTCGAGCGTCTCATGGGTATCAAACTCAAAGACGCTGATATGCGCACCACGCTGGAAAAACTCGGCTTCACACTCGACGGCAAAGGCCCATCCTACAAAGTCGCTGCACCAAGCTGGCGTCCTGATGTGCACGGCGCAGCCGACCTCGTCGAAGAAATTGCCCGCTTAGCCGGTCTCGAAAACGTGCCATCCACACCGCTCCCGCGTCTCCACGGTGGCGTAACCCGCGCCACACTGACACCGCTGCAAAAGCGTGTCCGCCGCGCCCGCCGGATGTTGGCAGGTCGTGGCATGGTCGAAGCCATCACCTGGTCCTTCATCGCCGATGGCGAAGCCAAACATTTCGGCGGCGGTGCACCATCGCTGCATCTCGCCAATCCGATCTCGTCCGAAATGACGGTCATGCGCCCAAGTCTATTGCCAGGACTGATGGCCGCCGTCGCCCGCAATCGCAACCGTGGCTTCGATGACATCGCGCTCTTCGAAGTGGGCCAATCCTATCGCGGCGATAAGCCTGAGGATCAGGTGACGGCCACCGCCGGTGTCCGCGCCGGCGCCGCGCACATAATAGGCAACGGTCGCCATTGGCAGGACAAATCCGGAAACACCGACATCTACGACGTGAAAGCCGACTGCATCGCGGCGCTCGCCGCCGCAGGTATCGACGCCTCGAAAGCACAAATCACGCGTGACGCGCCCACTTGGTTCCATCCCGGTCGTTCGGCCACGCTGCGTCTCGGCCCAAAACTCGCGCTCGCCCACTTCGGTGAATTGCATCCAGCCACCGTCAAGCTGATGGGGCTCGACGGTGCCGTGACCGCGTTCGAGGTGTATCTCTCAGATCTACCGGCTGAGAAAAAGAAAGCCTCACGCGCCAAGCCTGCGCTCGATCTTAATGCCTTCCAGCCTGTGGTGCGCGATTTCGCCTTCATCGTTGAAGACGGCGTTGCAGCAGCAGATGTGGTCAAAGCCGCACAAGGGGCCGACAAAGCGCTCGTCAGCGGCGTCGAAATCTTCGACGTCTATCAGGGCAAGGGCATGGCCGAAAACCACAAGTCACTCGCCATCGCCGTGACACTACAACCGCAAGGTAAAACGCTGACCGACGCCGAGATCGACGCCGCGTCACAAAAAATCATCACCGAAGTGAAACGCGCCACCAAAGCTGAATTGCGCAGCTAATGTCGTCCCGTGCGCGCCCGCGCGCAGGCGCGAAATTCAATAGTGCGGGACGAAGTCCTGCACTGCAGACACGGGACCTTGCCAGAAGCTGTGCTTGTCTGATGCCGTAGTACATTAAAAAACTCCCCTCACCCGCCCCGCGTCCATACCATTTACCTCGAAACTTCCCCTCTCCCTCAAGGGAGAGGGCGCTCCGAGCACGCTGTTCACAACACGAAAATTTGGGTGAGGGGCCTTATCCCGCAATCCGGCCCGCCGGCAATGCGCTCAGCTGCAGCTCCCACCGCCGAGCACGCAGAACTTGGCGCAATGTGGATGGCACAGCTTCACAGCGCCATTTCGAAACATACCGCCATCAGCATCAAGAGACGCGGCCAACGTCGCGCCCATATCGAAGCGCTCATCGTAGGGCAGTAGCGTGCACGGCAGCACCGTCGGCGTCGTCGCCCCTTTGCGTTTCACTACCATGCGGCTCGTCGCACACATGATCTCACTTGGATGCTTTTTCAGAATGCCCCAGCAGTCCGTGGTGATTTCCGGCACCACCGCGCTGAGATCCATTTCCGGCAACAGCGTCAGCGCTTTGTGATCGTCAGCATCGACAGCCCACTGCCGCGCAGCGATCAGCGCCCGATAGCCCTCGCGGGACTTCGCATCGGTATCACCCCAGCACGTACGACCCGCAATCGCCACCCGAAACCCATTTTGCGACAACCAATCAATGCCCGTCAGTGCCTTACCCCACGTCTTCACGCCGCGCTCTGCTTCGTGCAGTGCCTGCGTAAAGTGATCGAGCGAAACGCGCATTGTCAATTTCGCGCCAAGCCGTTTTTGCAAGTCGAGCAATCGCTTCTTGATCGGCGCCCGCTGCATCGGTTGCATGGCGTTGGTCAGCACCAAAACTTCAAAGCCGCGCGCGAGCGCATCTTCGAGCATGTCGCAAAAGTCGGGGTTGAGGAACGGCTCGCCACCCGTGAAGCCTATCTCCCGAGTCGCAAGTTTGTGCGTCCCAATTTCGTCAAGTAGCGCCGCAACTTCTTGCTTGGAGATGTATGCAAGCCGATCGTTCTTGGGGCTCGATTCAATGTAGCAATTCACGCAGGTGATGTTGCACAACGTCCCCGTATTGATCCATAGCGTATCAAGCGCCACCAGCGGCACGCTTGCGCGCGCTTGCCCCTTCGCCGTCAGATCGGGGTGTTCGAATTTACCAATGGCATGATCGGCACTGGGCGTCTTCACTTCAACCGTCACGCAACACCTCTTGAGTCTAAACAAATATGACGAACAAGCGCACCACAATCACCACGCCAGCACACGGCGACCAATGAGAGCGCCGATGCTTGCAAGGATAAGAATGGCGAGCGTGTACCAAATAGCGACGAACATGGGACTATCGTCGGTGCAGTGCGCCGCATAGAAAAACGCGCCAATGCCACCTGCAAGCGCGCCCGCAACGCCACCCAGTAGTTGCGGCGATTGCGGTGCGCTTGATCTGAGAACCCAAAGCAACGCCACGAGCGGACCGACGGCAAGCATAGGAATCGTTACGAGGCAAACAAGGAAATTGGTCCCCATCGCCCACTCGGACCAAGTTGCCAGTGGTTGGGCCGCCATCTCGCCGACCAGTGCGAGTGCCAGCAATCCAACGGGCAACGCCACCAGCATCAGCGCCCGCCGCGCCGTGACATCCGGGCGCGACAGCATCAAAACAGCCCTCGACATGGCAACCACCAGCGCCGCGGCAACGACGAACTTGGCGACAAACCGCCACTCATACATCGCAACTTTGAAATCGCCACGCGCACCGATGGCAAACGTCAACAGTACCGCTGCAGTCAACGCGCCGAGCGCGGACGCCCACAAAACATTCCGGCTGGTATCAACCGTTGGCCGCGGCCCGTCGGCCACCAAAAGCTTGATCAGATCATCGGTCTTCATGAGCGTTCACCCCGATAGGTATCAGCAAGTTTTTTGAGTGCGCGGTGCAATGTCACGCGCACAGCCACGTCGGTCATGCCAAATTTGGACGCAACCTCGTGTGCCGACTGTCCATCCATCGTGATGGCTTTGACGATTTCGCGCTGCTTCTCTGGCAGCGCTTTAAGCATCACCGCCGCATCCATCCCCGCGCCCTCACTTTGAGATACCTCGGCAGGTAGAATGTCCTCGAAATCTTCAATTGGCACCTGCGCCCGTCGTCCCCGGCGGCGCAACGTATCAATCAGTTTGTTCCGCGCAATCGCGCGCACCCACGGCACCAGCGGCTGGGTCGGGTCCCAGGTATGCCGTTTCAGATGCACAGCGATGAGCGTTTCCTGCACCACGTCCTCAACCTCGTCGGTACCCACGCCGGACCGTCGGAACCCCTCCCGCGCCAAACCGCGCAAAAAGGGTGTCAGATCGGTGAGGAGGCGCTTATAGGCCACCTCATCGCCGGAATGGGCTGCGCGCATGAGACCTGTCCAAGCCTCGAACTGTGCCGTCACACGCTGTCCCCCGGGTTACGTTGCAATCAGCAGCCGTGTTACACGGTCCCAGTCAAACTGTCGCGCTCGGGTGAGGTAAAGCTTGCGTCAAAGCAGCGTGACAGCCGTCACAGTGCGACCATTGTGCTGTATTGACTGGCATCTGCAAGTCCGCGCGACGCGCACGAGGAAGCCTCAATCGGGTCTCCGGCCCATGCCGAGATTCATCCGATACGTCGGGTCCAGTTGGTCCCGCGCGGCCATGATGCTCCGGAACCGTTCACGCCGCTGCCGACGCTGCTCAAGCAGTGCAACCGAATGCCTCGCCCGAGTATGCGCCCAAGGCGCGATGTTCTCGGCCGTGCGCTGCTTCGGGCTCTGCAGAATAACCTCCGCGCGCCGTGCCTCGTCTTCGGCACCATGCTCAACCCCTGGCATCACGACGCGCCCATGGGCAGGACACGCCTGCGTCGCCCCAAGCGTCGTCGGAGCAGCGGTCTCCCACACTGGATTGACCACATAGCGTTTATCGCAAATCGCCACGCGCGGTGGCGCTCGCATAACTTGAAAATCACGATAAGCATCGATCAACGGCGCCCACGTTGCGGCATGGCGGTGTCCCGCGTGCCGTGCAATATTTGCGTCCGTCATACGGAATGGAAAGCTATGCACGGGGATAGCAGCTTGCCCACCACGCAACGCATCCCGTGCGATCGCGTAAATCTCCTCCATCGGGCCGTCGGTCATCGCAAAACAACCGACAGACTTACACTTGCCATGCACCATAATCAGATCGCCGGTACGGCCAAGTGCGCGATCGAGGGCATTAGGATAGCCGACATTGAACGCAAGGTGATAACCGCTGTCAGGTTTCATCTGCCGCGCAGTAACCGAGTAAAACCCCTCCGGCGCTTGATAGTCCGCGTAACGTGTCTTCGGGCCAAGCTCGCCCGAGAATGTGCAAATTGGATAGGTCCGCACATGCACGTACGAACCATCCGCTCGACCGCGCCAGACTTCGAGTTCGCTTTCTTCTTTAAAAACGCGGATGTAAACTGGATCGTGAATGCCGACACCGTATGAGGCGTGCAACGCCAGTGTCGACTGCGGCAACGATTTCAGGTGTTTCGGAATGTTGGATGCCGCCGTGGTGACCGAAGCCCCCGCAGTCGTCGCTGCATTGACTGAAAGCGGCGCCCACAGGGCCACGACAGCAACAATGCCACCAACAAGCCAACGCAACGCCGTCCGATCCCCGCGGATCGGTGAACGCTGAAGCAACATATCGAACCCCGCACAAACACAACGACGGGATCACGCTAGCAACGGTGCGTAGGCGGCGGAACGCTCATCTACCGCCTACGTATCAACAACTGTGGATGCAATGTGGAAAACCCAAGTGTCCATTCAAGTCGCTTGATTTTTCAATTGCGCGTATTCGAGCCACGCGAGCACCGCGACCACAGCCGCTTGCGCCAACACAAAAGTAGTACCGAGCCCATTGGCCTTGACAGCTATCGCAACGACGACAGAGGCTAGAACCCAACCCACGTTGCCTACAATGATCAGCCACACGCCAGCCATCGGAATAGGCGTCCGCGTCGCCACCCATGCGATAAATGCGGCAATTGGTATCAACATTAAGCCTGACCAGAGCGTGAGGCTTTGCGGCAGAGCGGTCAGTGTCGTCAGCCAACTGCCGCCGAGTATCATCACCAGGGCAGAGCCAGCACATGATGCTGTATCGGCCCAGAGCACGTTGCGTAAGTTTAGGAGTGACTTGGATGAAGGGGAGGTGAGGGCGGTCATGGGTAACCTCTCAAATAGGGCAAAGACCATCTCTGCCGACGATGCCTTCACGATGAAGCGCCGGCTGTCTCTAGTCGATTACCTCGGAGGTCATTGCCGCGAGATCAAACTCTGCTCTAATCTGCGACTATGCCACTGACCATCAACCCCGAAACGGCGAGCCAATCCGCAGGTGATCTTATTCGCCACTGGCGCGCTCGTCGGCGCATGAGCCAACTCGATCTCGCATCAGAAGCCGAGATTTCACAGCGCCATTTGAGCTTCGTGGAATCCGGTCGCGCCACACCAAGCCGCGAGATGATCTTGCACTTGTCTGAACGCCTCGACATACCGTTACGTGATCGCAATACATTGCTCGCATCAGCTGGCTTTGCGCCAATTTATCCAGAACGCAAATTCGATCATCCCGCCATGTCCGCAGCCCGTGCCGCCGTCGATCTCGTGCTCAAAGTCCATGAGCCATTTCCCGCACTCGCCGTTGATCGCCACTGGACTTTGATTGCCGCCAATGCGCCCGTGAAATTTTTCATGGACGGCGCCGCAAAGCATCTCGTCAGTGGTCCGGTCAATGTCCTACGCCTCAGCCTGCATCCCGAGGGGCTTGGTCCACGCATCATCAACTACCGCGACTACCGCGCTCATGTGCTCAGTCATCTGGATCGTCAGATCAATGTCTCGGGCGATGCAACACTCGCCGCCTTGCGCGCAGAATTGGATGCCTATCCCGTTCCCGCCGCTGCCGCGCCACCGCGACCACAAACCGCCATTGAAGCAACCGGCGTCGTTGTCCCGCTTCGGCTTAGAACAGCCAGCATAACGCTTTCGTTTTTCTCGACTATCACCATGTTCGGCACACCCATCGAGGTGACTTTGTCCGAACTCGCGATCGAGCAATTTTTCCCAGCCGACGATGTCACCGCCAACTATCTCCGACAAAATGCAAAGTAAGTGTGTGTCGAAACGTCATTCGCTGATGTCAAAAGCGTCCGGTCCGGTCTCAAGTAATTGCCGAAGCCGTGTCAGCCCATCGACCATGCTTGCAAACGGCGGTGCACCAATCGCCAACCGCACCGCGTTAGGCGCATGTCCCGGCAAAACGGTAAAAGCAGACGCTGGCGTCACAGCCACACCGTGCCGCAAAGCAACAGCAGTAAATGCGTCCGAGCGCCAAGGTTCAGGTAGGACGAGCCACGTATGATACGAGCGCGGATCTGCGCGCAATTCATAGCCAGCCAATATCTCACGCGCCCGCACCTGTCGCATCATGGCGTCCACGCGCTTTTCGGTCTCAATACTCCGAGCGGTACCATCCGCCATTAAGCGGACACCAGCGGCAATGCCATAACCCGATGCGGCCCACGCGCCGCTGCGTGCCGTACCAGCCAGTCGATCGCGCATCGACATTGGAGCAACAATAAATCCCAGCGGCAGTCCAGACGTGACGCGCTTCGAAAGGCTATCGATGACGACGCAATGGTCAGGCGCTAAAACGGAGAGTGGCTCCGCGTCTCCTAGAAAGCCGTACACATGATCTTCAATGATCGGAATGCCAGCAGCAATTGCAAAGTCCGCGAGTTCTGCCCGCCGTGTGTCCGACAAAGTCACGCCCAGCGGATTGTGCATGGCGGGTTGAACATAGATAGCAGATACGGCATGCGCTTCGTGTGCCTTCACGAGGGAGGCGACGACCAATCCGTCGCGATCAATCGGGATCGGTTGCAGCGTAATGCCAAGTCGTTTTGCCAACGATTTGACAGACGGGTATGTCACGCCTTCAATGGCGATACGACCGCCGGGTGTGACCAGAGTCGAGAGCGCCGTCGCAATGCTTTGCTTGCCGCCAGCGGTCAGCACAATGTTGTTCGGTCCAGGTCGAAAGCGTCCATGCGACAGGTGCGCCGCCGTCGTCGCGCGCGCCTCAATCAATTGCGTCGAGGTGGGCATCCGCAAAGCGAGGTCCAAACCGTTTTGGTTCAGATCTGCTAAACTTGCCGTGATGCGGATCGATTGATCCGGCAAGACCGGAAAATTGTAGTCGAGGTCAATGCGGGTTTCGTGACTCTCAAGTTCCGTCGAAATCTTTGCTTCAGGCCCGCGCCCCGCCACGAAGGTGCCGCGACCGACTTCGCCCACCACGAGCCCGCGTCTCAACAACTCGCCATAGACGCGGCTTGCCGTCGAAACTGCAATGCCATGCTCAAACGCAAACGTCCGCTGCGGCGGTAAGCGCGCTCCAGGCGTCATGCGACCGCTTGCAATCGCAGCAGCCACTGTGTCCGCCAACGCCAGATAGTCCGTCGCCACCTGTGGAGCAGGCTCGCGGACGGACGAGGAAACAGTCGATTTGGTCATATTGCGCCGCCATATTGCACCGAGAGCAATGTTTCGATTGTACCGATACATCGCATCATGCTTCAGTGCAATGCCTAAGCTCAGTAGCTCGTTTTACCTTCATTGCACCGAGTCTAATTTCATTGAGGTCGCCATGTCGCTCCAAACCTGGGTTTCCCGCCTCCCTTTGCCCGGTCGAACCGATACGCAGGTGACTTCGGACGCCATAACACGCTTGTCCAACAGCCACCGCCCTGGTCGGCCAACCTCCCGCTTCGGCCTTTGGTGGTATCGTATGCAACTCCGCCACGACCTGAGCCAACTCAGTGACCGGCAACTGCACGATGCAGGCGTTAACCCCGAATGGCTCCGCCGGGAGATCGCAAAGCACTTCTGGCAAGACTAATGGGCCTCCAGCCCATCGAGCGTCTGCAGCAGTGTCTCAAGCGCGGTCTGCGCAAACACCCGCATATTCCCCACGCGATCATTCCGTGCCGTCTCCAGCGTCAGCACACGCCGACCCGGACCACGAATAGCGACGCACGTGTGCCCCGCCGCGTCCCCATATCGATTGCCAGAAGGCCCCGCCGCGCCCGTCTCCGCCAGCCCCCATGTCGCGGCATGCCGC
>JABFRJ010000053.1 GCA_013141255.1 Hyphomicrobiaceae bacterium | reverse complement strand
GAATAGGGTCGAGCCATCAATGCTGGCCTCCGTTCCCAGCATATAGCTTGAATCAGATCCCAGCTGATTTGGGAATCCCCCGCGATTCCATTAAATGCGGAAAGACTCTAGATATCGCGGCGAATCGAATGGCAACAAGCAATGCCAGGGGGACGACGACTTTTCCCGTACAATCCGGTTTTGAGCATAAAAGTCGTATTGCCAGGCTTTCACGTTGACCGCAGTGGCGTTCGAAAACAGATCACCGAGGCGCTACGGCTGATGAGGCGTTAAGCCCAAAACTCACTCCAAATCTCGATTGGAGCGACACTTTGCAGTGTGCACGTGATGCTCACGAGGCATTTTAACGCTCTGAAAATTCCAAGAAAAATCTCCAATCCATCATCGGGGCGACAGAGAATTTATGAGGTTGAAATTGCACGTATTTTCCTGTTAACTCAGAAGACTAGACCTTGAACGTGCACACTTTTGTTAGCGTTTGTTCTCGTCTCAACGCAGGGCTACGAATCTCCCTTGTGCACACTTTATGTACGACCGTCAAAGTCAGGAATCGTTCTGCTGGAGGCCACCTTCAACAAGTCGCTTTCCGGGCTTTGGCGGGTCCAACTTCGGCGCAAGGGTAAGTATGCGTCAAAATCCTTCCGACTAAAGGCTGACGCCGCGCGCGGGGCAAATGGCCTTGATGACCGTGCCTTTCGTGGACCGCAGCTCAACGCCGATCGATCTTCCAATACGCAGACCGTCGGTAATCTGATCCAGCTTCACTTTTCTGATCTACGGGAGGCTGGGAAGATGGTCGGGCTGAGTAAGCAAGATAGTCTGGAGAAGATGCAACGAGAGATCGGTCTCGTTCGCATGGCCCATCTCGACAAGCAGTGAATTATTGAGTTTGCAAAAGTACGTCGCAAGAATGGCGCCGAGCCAGCTACCATCTACTTTGACCTAGTGCACCCGCGCACGCCGCGATGAGTCCGTGGCATTGCAGGATGTCGTCGTTGATCTCGACGGTAAGACTCGCCCAGGCTGTGTTGGCGCGCTTTGGCTACCTGTCCAAATCGTTGGAGCGTACCCGTTGACCCGCCCAGGAAGAACTCGACAAGCATTTAAATAACTTCGAAAACAATAAGTGCCAAATCAGACCAGTCGGTCGATTGGTGCGCATCGACGTGGCGTCGAACAATCCGGCGACGTATCTGGATGGTGGCGGATGATCGACAGAGGCAGCGACCGCCTCACGCCACGCAAATGTCTCGCCGCCGCTCTCGGGTAAAGTGCAACGCTCTATCAGAACAGAGCCAATGCTTCAGCCTTCAGCAAAGATGTTCGGGCTGTGCGTTGGTAGGTCAGAGAATGATTTCTCGCTTGTTTTGCCTCGCTTTATTAAGGCGATTACTACCTACGTAGAGCTTGCAATCAATTCGATTATCGAAGTTCGCGGCGTCAAGCTCGTCAAGCTCGTCAAGCTCGTTACGGGCGTGGTTCTAGGCGGACTTCCATTTTGTTGGTTGAAATACGCGGAGCAATTGGAGTAGCGGTGCCCTTAAGGCCAAGCCTGCTAAGACAGGTACATAGAGTAAAAAGCCAACGATTAATATCATAGATCCGACGATGGCCGCAGTGACAGCTACGGAACCAATTAAACAGATTATCAGGAGTGCTGGAGCACGACAGAGCAAGACGCGCCAATCGGGTGCGCGAACTGCACTGCCCCTACTTGGGCCCATGTTCGGAATAGAACTTTTGAGCATCATCATTGGGGCATGATAGCTGAGCTCGGTATTCAAATCGTTTAAGAGTGCGTGATTGAGGGCAGAGTGCTCAGCGTCACACAAGAAAACGAGCGGCGCGGAAATGATCGCATCTTTTCCATAACTGCACATCCTGATCGTCACTCATATGCATAAGCGCAACTCAAGTGACACATCGGACTGAAACGAGGCAGTCCTTAACTACCTATTAAGCGATTTGCGGGACAACCATTGAATATCCGTCAAATCGAAAGAAGCGCCTCATGTCATTCGTCGCAACCGCACAATGCCGATTGCCACGTCGGATCGCCCAAACGGCGGCATCGGCTATCTTGATTGCTGGTATGGGCGCAACTACGGCGACACAGGCTGCCGAGGGTTATCTCCAGAACGGCTACGGCGCACGGCAGAAAGCACTTGCCGGATCCGGTGTTGCCGATAGCACCGATGCAACGGCCATCAGCCTCAATCCGGCAGGCTTAGCAAACGTTGGCAATCAAGCCACGGTATCAATTTCGGCGATTTCACAACGCGGCGGCTTTGAAAGCACGGGGCTCGGGGGCGTCACCGCCGATGGCCATCACAACAGCGATCCAGGCTTGGTCGTAGTACCAAATATGGCCGCAAACTGGCGGGTAAATTGGGGTTTCGCTGATGCAGTTGGCTTTTCTGTTTATGCCAATGGTGGTGCCAAGACTCACTATAGCGATTTCGTAAATTCAAATTGCGCGCTAGTCGGAGGCACTTCGGGTGCCATCTGCGGCGGAGAGCTCTCGCTGAATATGCAGCAAGCCTATTTTTCGGCGGCGCTTGCGAAACAATTGCTGCCAGGATTGTCACTCGGTCTTGCGCCCATCGTGGTGCGTCAAACCATTGAAGTCGATGGCGTAGGACTTTTTGCACCATTCTCAGTTGACCCAACACAATTCTCCAATAAGGGAACCGCCGAGTCGTGGGGATTCGGCGTTCGCGGCGGCGTCGAGTGGAAAGTTCTTCCAACACTACGTGTCGGCCTAGCGGGCAACGCCCCTATCCACATGAGCAGATTTGATGCCTACAGCGGTTTATTTGCCAAGCAAGGGCGGGTTGACGCGCCAGGCACAGTGCAGGCAGGCATGGCGATTGATGTAG
Source organism: Hyphomicrobiaceae bacterium (assembly GCA_013141255.1). Taxonomy (GTDB): domain Bacteria; phylum Pseudomonadota; class Alphaproteobacteria; order Rhizobiales; family Hyphomicrobiaceae; genus JABFRJ01. The sequence continues at coordinate 7,183 of JABFRJ010000053.1, read as the reverse complement.
CGCCGGAGCTGACGTTCATGGCCGACTACAAGCACATTTGGTACAAAAGCATATCAGCAGTTGGCAATCCTTCGACAAATCTGACGGCATTCGGAAGCGATTTAGGTCCAGGCTTCGGACTAAATGATGTCGATGTCGTAAAGTTTGGACTTGAGTGGCGGCGCTCAAAAGACCTCACGCTACGGTTAGGCTATTCATACAACTCGGCGCCAATATCGGGCCGCGACGCCGACCTCAATATCATGACGCTTGGCGTTGTTCAGAACCACTTTACCGGTGGTCTAAAATACAAGATGACCAATGCTATGGATCTGGAAATGGCCGCGATGTACGCGCCAAAGACCTCCGTAAGCGGGCCAGAGCTGAACAATCCAGGACGCAATGTAACGACACACAACAGCATCTTCGAGGTGACAGTCGGTGCAGTCTATCGGTTTGGTGCAGAAACACAGGCCGCACCACTGAAGTAATAGTCTTTTAAGCATCTCAGTACGAACCTGAGGATCGGCTAACAGACCCTCTTTTGTACATTGTGCGTTAAATTATTCGAAACTTGACCGGGTTACGGTGTTCCGTCGGCGTCGATCCAATTTGGGTCGAGTTGTAGCGTTCAGTGGATCGGCAAGAGTAATGCGCGTCTTAGTTGTGGATGATGATACGGTTTTTTGCACCGTCACCAAGCGTAAGCTTGCTGGCTTGGCTGCAGACGTGACTGAAACCTATGACGGCTTGAGCGCATGGAATATTGCGCAGACGAATCATTTCGATTTGGCGCTTGTCGATCTCGGGCTGCCCGGCTTGGACGGGTTGTCACTAATTGAGCATATTCGTCAACATCCAAAGACACGTCATATGCCGATCATTGTGATCACAGGGCGTGACGATAAAGATACGATCAACGCGGCATTTGCGGCTGGCGCCACATTGTTTCTCACAAAGCCTATCAATTGGTCACTGATAGAGTATCAAATCCGCTGTGTAATGCGCATGACCGTTTCCGAGCAGGAATTGCGACACGTCCATCAGCGCCTCCGTGCAAGCAATCGCGTTAAAGACACAGTGATTGGTCGCCTAAACCACAGCCTTCAACCAATCGCGCACGAATTAAGAGTGCTGGCCAATGGCATGATCCACCTTGCAAATACGCATTGTAAACCAGACGCGATTGACGCGCGCGCGACTGTGATGATTGACCGTATTGAAAGGCTCGAGGCGGGATTATCAAATATGACGGCGTTTGCCGGTTCAGTCTCCGGTGAGTTGGAGCTTAATCATGTGCCGACGCATCTGCGTGATCTGATCGCGAGCTTCGCTCCGGCAGCACTGCATCGCGCAACAACTCGCGACGTTAATTTCCGTGTAGAATTGCCAGCGTCTGACATTGCAATAATGTGTGATACTGAACAGCTCTCTAGAGCCATCGCCAACATCACCGACAACGCAGTTCGGTACGCGCCAAACGGCAGCCGCGTTACACTTACCGTACGTTTACTCGAAGATCGCTCGCTTTACATCAGCGTTGATGACGAAGGTTGCGGGATAGCGCCCGGTCGGCTTGTGCAGCTGCTGTCGCCACACATCGAAACTGCCGGTGGCGGTCAGTCCAATGCAGAGTTGGCTGGTATGGGGTTGGTGGTGGCTAAGCACATCATCGAAGCCCACGGAGGGATTCTCGAAGTTCATTCAGCGCCCCAGCGTGGTACGACCGCAGCGCTGCATATTCCGGCAGACCGCGTCAGCTGCGTTGAGCCAAATGAAATCCACGACGGGCAGCAATGGCCCGATGAGATGCATGCCAAATTGACAGCCTAGAGCTCAGGCGAATCAAGACAGCCAATTGGTAATTGGGTTTCAGGCTGCGCAATCATGGTCACGCAATTCATAGGCAAGCAGTGCCACTTTGGTTGGCAATGGATTCATAAAAAAATAAGCATCAAAACAAGATAAATACCAAAATATAAAATATAACATAAGCACTTAATATGATTTTACAGAATATTCTTTATGCTCGTCGCAGATATCGCAAGTAAGAGTCAAGGGGCGTACTATATGTCGGTCAATAATAAAGATGTCGCGGTTGACGCATCAGATGCTGCAATGACAGGCAGCTTGCGGGATTTCCGCGTCATGGAAGGTACGGATTTACTCGCGCGTGTAGCTCCATTTTACAACTGGCAAGACCAGCGCCGTCAATCAAATTTGTGGCCTTATGCCCGGTCGACGACCTCAGCACCCAAAACAGTATGCACGGCGTTGACTGATAGTGGCAAGGAACTCTCGGGCGTAAATTTCGCGTCGCAAGACTATCTCAGTCTGTCGTCGCATCCCGAAGTTAAGGCGGCTGCAGTTCAAGCCATTGAAGAGTACGGCGTCCATAGCGCCGGATCGGCCGCGCTGCTGGGGAACACCAAGAATTCTCTTAAGCTTGAGCGCGTGATATCCGAATTTCTCGGGAATAGGGAGATCGTGCTCTATCCAACAGGGTGGTCCGCAGGTTTCGCCTCGGTGCAGGGTTTTGTTCGTCCGAACGATCACGTTGTTATGGACGTGTTGGCCCATTCCTGCCTTCAGGAAGGTGCACGCGCAGCAACCCAAAATATTCACTTCCACGGACATTTAAATATTCGCGCGTTGGAGCGTCGCTTGCAACGGATCCGCGCTATCGACACCACGAACGGTATTCTGGTGGTCACGGAAAGCCTGTTCTCTATGCATTCCGACACGCCGGACATTAAGGCGATGCGTGCAGTATGCGATACCTACAATGCATTGCTACTTGTCGATTGCGCCCATGATCTTGGCTGTATCGGTGAAGATGGACTCGGACATCTCGGACTTCAAAAAATTCAAGATGACGTCGACATCATTATCGGCAGTTTTTCAAAAACCTTCGCGTCCAACGGTGGCTTTATCGCTGTAAAAACCAAGGCGGCGGCGGAATATCTGAAGTACTACAGCGCGACACAGACCTTCTCAAATGCTTTGTCGCCGATCCAGGCAGCGGTAGTATTGAAAGCATTCGAGATTGTTCGCTCGTCGGAGGGCAAGCAGCGCCGCCAGCAACTTATGAACAATATTCTTTACTTGCGCTCAGAGCTGCAGACCGCCGGCATGGAAGCATTGGGCGATCCCTCAGCCATTGTGCCTGTTCGCGTCGGCGCTGAGGGGCTCGCGCGCATTGCTTCACGCAACTTATCGCATCTTGGCGCAATCGCAAACTTGGTCGAATACCCAGCTGTACCTCAAGGTGGAGCTCGATTCCGCGTGCAAGTTATGGCGGAGCATACAAAGGCGGAGATCGATCTTTTTGTGAAGTCGCTGCAAGAGGCAATGCGGATGGCCGAGCTTCAGTTCATTGCCTTCCGTGAGGCTGGTCGCGATACTGCCATTGCACGTAACGCCCTCAATCACGAGACGCCGACGCTGAAAATACGGGCGGCTTGAATCTCCAGGTTGCTATTTATAGGTGCCGGCGCCGTTTAAGAGTGTCGGCATCTTTTCCTGCGAAGACAAAATCACATGCTCGCTAGGCTCCGTTTGCCGACGCTCGATTGGTTTTGGCCGCGACTTGATCTACCATGCAGAACATCCGCCAAATCCAGGTGTTTCAACCTGATTGGGCTATAGTTGGCTCGTCGCGTCCACGCGCAACATGGGCATTAATGCGCTATTATCGCCGATGAGGCGATGTGATCTCTACTCAATTTGGTTTCTGCTCAAAGTCTCAAGCCTGACCTTGTACCAATCAGTCTTTGAAGCTTGTGCGTGCTAAAACTCACGCGTCGCAAGCGACTGTTAAGTGCTGCGATAGGCGCGTTGATAAGAGGCCTTCCTGAAGGCAAGAAATCGAGTTCGGCAGTATTCTCATTGGCCGTGGACCAGGGTCGTAGGAGCCATGGGGAAAGTTCGAAATTCCTCGTCTCACACAAGGTTGGCCCTTGCTCCAGCGGGCCAAAAATCACAGCTGCATATATGCGAACCAAGAGGCCGGTGGTCTGCAATTGTCAGAAACGTGTCAATACGCTGCCAACGGTATTCAAGCAACGCCCAAAGGTTGAATGGCCGGTTGCGTCCATAGTTCAATTTTGGACAGCAAGCGTTTCAAGTCCACGGGCTTGGTGTCAAAATCACAACACCCAGACTCGAGGCTTTTGCGGCGGTCTGATTCAAATGCGCTCGCGGTAAGTGCAATGATTGGCAGATGGGCCGTCAGTGGATTTGCTTTAATGCGCCGTGTGGTTTCCCATCCATCGATACCCTCGCCGAGACCAATGTCCATCAAGATGACGTCAGGTGCCAACGCCAAGGCTGCTCGAACTCCTGAAAGTCCATCTTCAGCAAAGCGGATCGTGTATCCTCTCCGCTCCAGGCGGCGGCCCAGTACGTCACGATTGATCGGGTTATCTTCAACAATTAAAACGAGCGGCATTGTTGGGCACTCCTAGAACAAAGCGGGTAAGCCATCAAAGAGACGCAACCTTTTTTCCATTGCTTGGTGCGCGAGGGCGTTTGCGAACAACGTTTGCATTCGCCCCAGTCTTGATGGCCTGAATAAGCTCAATCCGATCTGTTGGTCGCGGCAGAACGTCAAATGCACCCAGATCGATAGCGCGCTTCCGCTCATCAGTAACGCTCAAGATGATGACTGGGATATGTGACGTCACTGGATCGCTCTTTAGCGCCGCGAGCACTGCCCACCCGTCAATCTGGGGCATCAAGATGTCGAGGAGTACAACGTCCGGCTTGGCTGTGCGCGCCAATTGCAACGCTGACCCTGGAGCATCGGTGCAAATAGCGATCAAACCTTCCTTGCGCAACATCCTGTCGGCCAATTCAAGAAATGCATGATCATCGTCGACGATAAGTACACGTTTGCGTTGGTCGAACGGTACCGCAGTTTGATTTTCAGATAGACCCGCAAACCCCTTCTTGATCTGAGCAATGTCGGCTTCAGCGTCTGCAAGAAGGTCATCCTGACCGTCCATGCCGTCGTCCGACATCGCCTCTGATCTTACAAGAACAGACACATCGGAAGGTATGCGGATGATGAACTTTGAGCCTTTGCCAGGTATGCTCTCAACTGTGATGTCTCCCCCCATAAGGCGGCAAAGATTTCGGCTAAGCGACAAGCCGAGCCCGGTACCACCGTATTTAGACGTGATCATCGGAGTGGCTTGTGCAAACTTAGAAAACAAACCCTTTTGTTGCTGTGCGCTAATGCCAATGCCGGTATCAACAACGGCAAATTCGAGCCAGCCCTTGCCAATTGAGCTATCACGGCGAACTTGCAGTTCAATTTTGCCGTTGTTTGTGAACTTGGCAGCGTTGCTGATAAGATTGAGTACTGCTTGCCGCAACTTGGTTGCGTCCACGCGGGCAACGCCAAGTGGCGTGTCGCCACGGACGACCGAAAATACGTTAGTATTTTTTGAGGCGAGTGGGCCGCTTGTAATGTCAATTTCGGTCACAAATTTATCAAGATCAAGGTCGCCAATAAACAGATCCATCTTGCCCGCTTCGATTTTCGACATATCGAGAATGTCATTCACCATTGCCAGCAAATGCTTGCCCGCTGCGCTGATTTTCTCGAGATCGGAGATTTGCTCTCCCTCGCCGGCAAGTTCAGCATCCTCGAGTAGAATTTCGCTGTAACCTAAAACAGCATTGAGAGGCGTCCGAAGTTCGTGGCTCATCTTTGCTAAAAAATCTGACTTTGCGTTATTAGCGCGCTCAGCTTCCTCTTTGGCATTCGTAAGTTCCAGAAGTGTCGACGCGTGCCGAGCCGCTTCCTTCAACAGCTCAGATTGCGAGTCGACTATTCGAGCATAGTAGCTTGCCATAACGAACACGTAGATCGAAGCCGACATCGCTGAAATAATACCCGCGTTGGCGAGATCCTTCAGCGGTATGTGACTAGGAAATTCGGATGTTGCGCTGTGTAAAACGACAAAGAGTCCGAGGCTAATTGTTATTTGAGCAAAAACAGTCAATCGGGCGCGGGCGTTCGAACCCAGGTAGAAGAACGCCAGCAGTGGTACGACAACAAACCACACCAAAAATGGCGAGCTTACGCCTCCGTAGTTGTAAGCGCCCCATAAAATGGCAAACAGCAGATTTTGAACAGAAAGTGTTGCTAGGATGTTGTAAGCACTGGGCAGCAATTTCACTAAAAACGGAAATAGCCAGAACATTGAGATTGATGCGCCAAGGATGGCGACGTGCGGCATCGGGTCGGGATCGGCAAAATATAAAAACGCCGTAATCGGGTGGCCAAGCAGCGGGCCACCAAGATGGCTGATCAGGAACATCTTGATGCGGCGGTGCTCATCTGAGCTACGGAGCACGTGGGCCGGTATAAACCATTCGACGATACTATCGAGTTGTTCCAGTAGCTTCATCGATCTCTATCCACCACGACGCATTTGCGCGGCAGTATAAGCCCACTAGGGTAAAAAAATTGTATTGTTAGGTGTCTCATCCGCGCTCTAGCGCCGACGCTCATATTTTAGAAGCTAGCTTAGTTGGTCATCAAACAGTTGGGGCCAGAGCTACCAGCGTGTCGGCCAAGGTGCGCTCCAGCATTCCCAGGCGCGTTGAGAATTCGTTAAGATTTTGGCAGTCAAGTTCAAGTGCCTTGGCCTCGTGCGCAAGTCGAGCAGCTCCCAATGTTGCGGCCATGCCCTTCAATCGATGAGCAGCGCGACGAGCCATGCCAAGATCTGATGCTTCGATAGATCGATAGATTAGGCCCATGCTTTGATGGGTTTCTGTCGGGATTTTACGGAGCACGTCTTGAATGTCTTCGGGCTCCAAGTCGCGACACCACTCATCCATCGCAGCCTGATCAATCAACGGCAATAAAGCTTCGCGCGCGTTGATGGGCAAAGGCGAGACTTTTGTTTCGTTAATCGTTGCATGCATCGCACTGTCGCCTGGTCAGGGATCCGTAGGTCCGTCAGTTGTAAAAATGGGAGTTCCATTATGACTCCTACATATCTCAACTGCCGTCATGTCTAAATTAGGCTAAGGCCTATAAGTGAGCGTCAACGCATCGAATAATATTGTATCTAACGGAGTAAATTTTTTTGGTGGGCCAGATCGTAAATATACTCTGCCAACCTCATAACTTCTTGTGAATTAATACAAAAAATATTGCATATTAATATATTTTAAGGTGCTTTTG
>JABFRJ010000307.1 GCA_013141255.1 Hyphomicrobiaceae bacterium | reverse complement strand
GCCCACGCGAGTGTCAAGGCAGTGGTTTCGGTGCCGGCCCAAAGATATTGTTTGATTTCGTCAATGGCCTGTTGGCGATCGAATTCAGGAATGGTGGGATCGGCGACGGCGGCGTCGATCATTTTCAAAAGCGTGCGTTCGCGTTCCTCGCGCGGATCGGCCGCCATAACGGCAGGCGGCACAGAGGCCCAGGACTCCATCGCCTTCGCCGTGTCTTCCTCTGTGATCTCAAACTCTTCGCCTGCAACTTTTTTGATCCGCACGGCCTTGTGGTTCATCACGTCTGTGTAGGTTTTGACGGCCTTGAAGACGACGTGTGGATTGAACGGCATATCGCGATCAAACAAGGCTTTGCAAATCATGTCGGCGGCGAGGGTCCAGGTTTGTTCGACCATCTCAAAACTCTCGCCTGACTTTGCGAGATCGGCCCAGAGGTCCATTTTTGCACGTATGGCTGTTAAGAAATATGGGATGTACTCCCCGAACATATCGGGATGGAAGGCAGGCTGCTGCGGCATGCGGATTTTTTGCCAAAGCGCGCCGTCGTGGGTGATCATGGACTTGCCGAAGATCGGCTTTAATCCGTCGAAGTATTTGATGTAGTCGTCGACCTTGGTGACGAGCACGCGCTTGAAATGATCAGGTTCGGTTAGGAAGACGACGCGCTCAGACCCCATGTTGACCGGGATGACGCCGCCGTAGCGCTCAGCCAGCTGCATGAGAGCTGCCATCGGATTTTCGACGCCGCTGCGCTGCAGTGCAGTCAATTTAAACCAGACGCTATTCTCGTCACCTAAGCCCTGTGCATGGGCGGGCGTAGTGGTTGAGGCGACGGCCATTGCTGCGGTCATGGATCGATCTACTTTCGCTTTTCGACACGGTCTTGATGCGAGTTCGATTGTACTCGCCGTCTCGGTCGTGCGTTCAACTGCGGCGCGACAAGATCTGTTTGATCCTCGCGCTTGAGGGAACACCCTCGTCCTACTCCGAACATTGTCTGGTTGAGGTACACCTCGGCAGCCCGCACTGTCCAGCGGTAGCCCTGTCGCGCGATCACCTGTCGCGCGGTAGGGTTGCTGCAGATCAATGACGGATGCAATTTTGAGACAGTTTTGCGTTAACCAAGGGTGGTTAGGTTCGATGCGGGGACGAACAGCGGCATGGGCTCTTGCGGTTCGAGCGTAAACTTAACGGTTTCATTTTCAACGGTTGCTTGACCTGAGGCCACCAAGCGAAGGGCGAGCGGGTAAAGCTTGTGTTCGGCCTTGAGTACTCGTGCGCCGAGCGTTTCAGGTGTGTCAGATGGGAGTACAGCGACTGCAGCTTGAGCAATGATTGGGCCCGCGTCCATTTCAGTGCGAATAAAGTGGACGGTGCAACCGGTGATCAAAATGCCCTGCTGCAATACTCGCTCGTGCGTCTTTAAGCCTGGGAATGCGGGGAGAAGTGAGGGGTGAATATTCAGTTGTCGATCCCGCCAGCGATCAACAAAACTGCCGGTCAACATGCGCATGAAGCCCGCATTGCAAATGAGATCAACGCCGTGATCGAGGAGGCTTTGATGCAAGCGAGCTTCAAATGCCATGCGCGTGGCGAACGCCTTATGGTCGATAGTCACTGTGGGGATGCCACGTTCGGCGGCCCAGTCGAGTCCTTCGGCTTCTGGGCGGTTGGAAATCACGACGGCGGGCTCGGCCGGGAAGTTTGGTGTCGCCATGGCGCGCGCCAATGACTGCATATTCGACCCGCGCCCTGAGATCAGAATTCCGACTTTTCGCTTTGCGGTCATTTGTGGTGCGCCCATCCCATGATCATGCGGGCCTGCTTGGCCTGGTGACGCTGTTCTTTAACGCTATTGGCATTGGCTGGTCGATAGAGCGATTGGCCCAGATGTACCGCACACCAGTCATGCGAAATACGATGCACGTCAATCCAAAAACGCAACGCTGCACTGCACAATTACCTTCGAGAGAAATGACTATAAATACCAAAGCTCTAATTGCCTGATTTACATATACTGGCATGATTTGAATTAACTGTATCATTTAACAGCTTGTTCACTCCTTGGTTTTTAGCGTTAGAGTGTCAGCACTGAAGCGATGGTGCGGCGCAATAATATGAGTTCTGTTTTTCGATGGTCCGATGCTTCGGACACGGACGGACCGTTTGTGGCAATGCACAACGCTGCGGGCCACTTAACCCAATTGAACCCACAAAACGTAACTACGCAGCCGGCCCGATTGGAACGGCCAAGGACTTGCATAACGGCCTATTGACTCCCCTAAACCGCGCCGCTGCCTTAGTTGCTCCCCCCCCCAACGACACTGGCCGTATCCATGCGTTCCGCCGCCCCGCCAAATTCCACCACGACTGTCCATGTCGTCGAGCGCATGATCCCTGGCGGGATAGAGACGCTTGTTTTGGATATGGTGCACGAACTACCGGGTCGGCACATTATCTTGAGCCTCGGCGGAACGGTCGACGAATTGATCGCAGGGTGGCCGGTGCTTGAGCGCGAGCGTGGCCACTTTGAGGCATTGAACCGAAGCCCTGGGTTGTCGCTCAAGGTAATTCCGGAGGTGCGAGCTCGGTTGCTCGCGCACAAGGCTGATACGGTTTACCTGCACCACATTGGGCCACTGCTTTATGGCGGTATTGCTGGTCGATTGGCGCGCGTCAAAACTATTGTCCATGTGGAACATGACGCGTGGCACTATGACGAAGGGCGACGGTGGCCGCTTGCCCGGAGTTTGTTCGCTTTGGTTCGTCCACGTCGTGTGGCGGTTTCGACTGACATTGCTGAGCGCATGAAAGCGCGCGACCCCGCCGCGGCAATTACTGTTATTCCGCCTGGCATCGACATGCGGCGCTACTTACCAACTGACAAAGTCGCTGCTCGGAAGCGTTTGGGGCTCAGCTCAGATCTGCTGTTGATTGGCACTACGGGGCGACTGGTGCCAGTCAAGGGCCAGAGCGTATTGCTCGAAGCGTTCGCGCTATTGCGTCGTAATAGCCGACGTCTTGATGGCCGCGATGTTGGCTTGGTGATCATCGGCGATGGTCCTGAGCGTCGTGCGCTTGAGGCGACGGCGCGCGACCTCGGTGTGGCGCATGTTACCCACTTCCTGGGGCTGCGTGCTGATGTGCCTGACATCCTACCCGCTCTGGATGTTTTTTGCTTGCCTTCGTTCAATGAAGGGCTGCCGCGTAGCCTGCTGGAAGCTCAAGCGGCTGGCGTGCCCGTTGTGTCGAGTGATGTTGGCGGCTGCAAACATGCGGTGTGCCCGATGACAGGTCGACTGGTTCCGCCAAACGATCCTGTTGCGCTGGCCCATGCACTTGCCGAAATCCTTAGCGGTCCTGACTGCACGCCGAATACGCGTGCATTTGTTGAAGACCGCTACTCACTTGCCACAACTCTTGCGGCATTTGCCCGCGTTGTCCAACCGGAAAACCTGAAATGCTCGATGCCCTCTTAACGTCGGTCGTGATCCTCGCGGGGATTGCAGTCGTCTATCACCATATCGGGTTCCCACTGCTGCTATCATGGATGGCTCGACGGTCGCGGGATCTCGCGCCTGCACCGACAGTTGCGATGTCGCGTAGTTATGGCAACTTGCCAACGATCCGTCTCATCGTCCCCGCACATAACGAAGCGGGAGTGATTGCGGCCAAGGTGCAGAACCTCTTGGCATTGTTCTATCCTAGTGACCGCCTGTCTATTGTGATTGCACTTGATGGCTGCACCGACGACACACGCACTATTGTCATGTCAGCGCTCTCGCGCGCGCCACAAAATGCAACGATCTCGGTGATTGAATACGCGCAAAACATTGGAAAAATTGCCGTTCTTAACGATCAGATCCAGTCTGCAACTGCAGATATTATCGCACTCAGCGACGCATCAGCTGCTGTTCCTGCGGACGCTCTTCTCAAGGCTGCGCGTCATTTCCAGGATCGCAAAGTTGGCGTTGTCTGTGGCACGTATCAGCTTAAGGAAGCTGGAAGTGAAGGCGAGCGACAGTACTGGGCGTATCAGACGAAGATCAAAGCTGACGAAGCGGCGGTGGCCGCACCGATGGGTGCGCATGGGGCGTTTTATCTGTTCCGTCGCGCGCGTTGGACGCCGCTACCCGGCGATACGATCAATGACGATTTCGTTCTGCCAATGCGCATTGTGGCGGTTGGCGATCGGGCGATCTATGATCGATCTATCGTGGCGACAGAGTTGGAACGTACAAAGCCGCGGCAAGAATTCAGTCGGCGAATCCGGATTGGCGCTGGCAACATGCAGCAAACGGTGCGCCTGCCGCAGCTCCTCAGTTTAAAAAACCTGCCGTTGGCATTTGTTTATGGGTCAGGCAAGGCGCTGCGGCCAATCATTCCATTCCTTGCCATTCTTGCCACCGTGGCGTTACTCCTGCTGAGCTTGCGTGGCTCGGCGATGGCACAAGCGTTGACACTTGCAGCGGCAGCTGGTGCGACTGCGATTTGGTATGTGACGAAACACCGTGATTTGGCTGTGCCGAAACCCGTACGTTGGCTTAGCTATCTCGTGGAGGGGCATATTGCGTCATTTCTCGGCGCGGTGACGTTCTTGCGGGGGGCACCACTGTCGTCATGGCAACCGGCTTCGACGTCGGTTGCAGAGGTTGATGGTGATTATCTCTCGGTCGGCGTCGCGCTCAGTAAGCGCATTTTCGACATTGTCGTTGCGACCGGTGTGTTCGTCGTCTTTATCATCGCGCTGCCGTTTATTGCATTGGCAATCAAACTCGATAGCCCTGGCCCGATTTTCTATCGGCAACTGCGTGTTGGACGCACCCTCAAAACTCGCACGGACCTATTTTATTTGATCAAGTTCCGCACCATGCGGACTGACGCTGAGAAGTCCGGCGCACAATGGGCAACCCAAAATGATCCGCGCGTGACACGCGTCGGACGCTTTTTGCGAGACAGCCGCCTCGACGAGCTTCCACAGTGCCTCAATGTGTTCATGGGCGATATGTCGGTGATCGGGCCTCGACCTGAGCGGCCGCAAATCGTCACTAAGCTTAACGCGTTAATTCCGTTCTATGTGGAGCGCACGCTTGGCATTAAGCCAGGTATCACCGGATTGGCGCAAGTGCATCTCCCGTACGATCGCGACATCGATGATGTGCGTATGAAATGCGTTTATGATCACGCGTATGCGGTCCGCATTTCATCGTGGAAGGAGTGGCTGAAAACAGATCTGGAAATCTGTTGGAAGACGCTCAACGTCATGATTGGCCGGAAAGGACAATAGTCGCACGGGCGATAAGCTCGAGCGAGGCAGAGTTGCGTTCTGTTGAACTGAAGAATTTGGAAACACCGGCTCAAGTCGGCATAGAGTTTAAGGACAGTAGACATGCAAGACTGGTCGCGTATTTCTGAGCAAATAATGCTTTCGGCGGTAGAAAGCCGTATTCGCGTATTGGGTTTCACCAGTCCAGCCGCAGGGTCTGGCGTTAGCACTGTGGCACGCGTTGTCGCCGAAGCGTTTGCGCAGGCTGGCACAAAAACTCTGCTCCTCGACTTGACGACACCGATTCGCACTGACCCGCGTCCGTCGCAATGGTCTCCAGGCGCGCCGGGTTCAGCGGATGCAATCCGCATCGAACCGACCGGCCTTGCGGTCCTTGCGGCCGATGCGTCCACCGGCACGCGGGCGTTGTTCAACAATATCGAGCAACTGCAAAAGACGTTGCAGCGTGACCTTGCGACCTATTCGGCCGTGATCATTGATCTGCCGGCGGTGGCTGGAGAAGAACCGGCAAGGCTTAATCCGATCGGTGCGGCGCGGGCGTGCGACGCCGTGTTGATGGTTTGCTTGACGGGCCATGTTGACCGAGCCGAACTCAATGAAGCGGCGGCTGCGCTGAAGCCAGCAGGCGTCAATCTGTCGGGCCTCATCCTCAACGATTATTACGCCACAACGCTCGGCGAAGAGGTCGCTGATGCGACTTACAACAGCGTCGGCAAGTATTTCCCAGGGCTGGCCGACAAGATTGCCTCGCGCGTGATGCAAAGCCAATTCCTTGGTGAACGGTTCCGCTTTATTCGCTGAGCGGCACCACCCGACGCCTCGGCGACGACTCGTGTAAAAATACGCCAAGTTGCACCGCCATCGTGGTTTTGTACGATGGCGGCTTTATTTTTTGCTGCGCAGCGATCAAGAAATTCTATATTTTTCATGCTGCTCCGACTTCCTCAGCATTGACAGAGCGGTAGGTCGGCTAGAACACTCAGGCCAACGGCATTGGTGCCAAGGTCAATACCTGACAGTGGGCAACACGTGCGACCCTAAGGAAAACGAGTGAGACGGCCATGATCAACGGCTGGAGCCTGCTGGCCATTGGGCTCGCCTACGTGGGCGTGTTGTTCCTCATTGCCTGGGTGGGTGATCGACTGGCCTTGCGGCGCGGCACCACCAGAGGGCGCCCGCTCATCTATGCGTTGTCGGTCGCTATTTTTTGCACATCATGGACGTTTTTTGGCAGCGTCGGACTGGCTGTCTCGAGTGGCTTTGATTTTCTTCCGGTCTATATTGGTGCGATCCTTTGTTTCGTATTCTGCTCACCACTCATTCTGCGCATCGTTCAACTCGCGAAAAGCCAGAACATCACGTCGGTGGCCGACTTTCTTGCAGCCCGTTACGGCAAGAGCCAATCGGTGGCGGCGGTTGCGACAGTCATCTGCGTTATCAGCGCGACGCCTTACATTGCACTACAGCTGAAAGCGGTCGCGGCATCGGTTGATACGCTGCTCGGCGCGAGCGCGATGACCAAGCTTAACTTGCCTGCAGATACGGCTCTATTTGTGGCCTTTGCTATGATCGTCTTTACGATCCTTTTCGGCACCCGGCATATTGATGCGACTGAACATCAACACGGCTTGATGCTGGCGGTGGCGACGGAGTCTATTGTGAAACTCGCTGCGTTTTTAGCAGTGGGCGTTTATGTCAGCTATAAAGTGTTTGGCGATCCGGCAAATTTTATGCGTGTGGCGCAATCAAATGCCGATATACAAGCGCTATTTCAGAACAGTTTTAATGGCTCGACCTGGCTGACGGTCACATTCCTCAGTTTCTGCGCCATCTTATTGTTGCCGCGCCAGTTCCACGTGATTGTAGTTGAGAATACAGCTGAAAATGAAATCAAACGGGCTAAGTGGTTGTTTCCGCTTTATCTGGTGCTGATCAATCTATTCGTGGTGCCTATTGCAGCGGCTGGCCTTGTGGCACTCCCGCGCGGATCGTTTGCACCTGATACGTTTGTGTTGGTGTTGCCAATGATGGCGGGTGCCGAATTACTGACCATGGTGGCATTCATCGGTGGACTTTCCGCTGCGACGGCGATGGTCATCGTGGAGTCGGTCGCACTTGCGATCATGATTTGCAACGGGCTGGTGGCGCCAGTCCTGCTGCGGCAAAAATATGCCGATGCGAGTGCACAGGGTGATATGGCGGGGCCGCTATTGATCATCCGTCGCTTGGCGATCGTGGCGATCCTCATCGCCGGGTATGGTTTTTACAAATTGATCGGCACTGGCGCGGCGCTTGCCTCAATCGGGCTCGTCAGCTTTGCCGGCATCGCTCAACTGGCGCCGGCGTTTTTTGTAGGTCTCGTCTGGCGCAAGGCGACGGCGCGCGGTGCAATTGCCGGCATGGTCGCGGGCATTGCGGTGTGGGCGTACACACTCATGTTGCCTTGGTTTGCGAAGTCTGGGTGGCTGCCGCCGCAACTGATGACGGATGGGCCGTTTGGGCTTGGCTTTCTCGCGCCACAAGCACTGTTTTATCTGCGATTCGACCCCCTGACTCACGGCGTCATTTGGAGCCTATTCGCCAACATTGTTGCTTACGTCACGGTCTCGTTGCTGCGTCCGCCGGAACCTGTGGAACGACTACAGGCCCATGTGTTTGTAGTTGATGACCAACCACGTCAGATGATGGCGCCATCGTTTCGCATTTGGCGAACGTCGGTGACAACGGGTGATCTGCAAACCACTGTCGCGCGCTACCTCGGTGCTGAGAGGGCGGAGCGGTCGTTTAAAGATTTTGCGGCCAGTCGCAATGTTACTATCGATCAGACTGCTGAAGCGGACGTGCACACGCTGCGTTTCACTGAACATCTCTTGACGAGCGCCATTGGAGCGGCATCTGCGCGCCTGGTGCTGACGTTGCTTCTGCGTCGCGGCAATATGGCGAATGCATCGGCAATGCGGTTGCTCGATGATGCGTCGGAGGCGCTGCAATATAATCGCGATTTGCTGCAGAGCGCGCTTGATCAAGTGCGGCATGGTCTGTCGGTGTTTGACAAAGATATGCGATTGGTGTGCTGGAATCGGCAGTTCCGTGAGTTGTTGGATTTGCCGCCAGAGCTTGGACGCGTTGGCGTGCCGCTCGATAAGATTCTTAAGACGTGTGCGCAGCGCGGCGACCTCGGCGCAGGATCGGTTGACGAGATTGTGGCTGATAGATTGATGCGACTGGCCGTTCGAAAAGAGACGTTTGTTGAGCATTTTCGCAATGGTCGTCGCATCCTTGAAATTCGGACTGCGTCGATGCCACAGGGCGGCGTGGTGACGACATATGCCGACATCACGGAGCGGATGACGGCGGCTGACGCGCTTGAGCGCGCCAACGAAACACTCGAACGGCGCGTTGAAGCGCGGACGCTGGAGCTTGTGCAGGCCAATAGCGCATTGGAAGGCGCAAAAAAGCAGGCGGATGCGGCCAACCTCGACAAGACGCGATTTCTGGCGGCCGCTAGCCACGACGTGTTGCAGCCACTTAATGCAGCACGGCTGTATGCGTCGAGTTTAGTCGAACGGCTCGGACAGTCCGGCGATGATGCGCAGTCGTCGACCATCGTCAATAGTATTGACTCGTCACTTGAGGCGGTTGAAGAAATTCTGGGAGCGCTGATTGACATTGCGCGACTTGATACGGGGCGGATGGAGCCCGAAATTAGCGATTTCCCGCTGAACGATATGATTGAACGACTGCGGGTTGAGTTCGAACCGATGGCCAAGGAGCGGGGCCTATCGCTAAAAGTCATGCCTACATCAGTTTGGGTTCGATCAGATCGGCGGCTGTTGCGGAGACTGCTGCAAAATTTCGTTTCGAACGCCATCAAATATACGCGTGAGGGCGGCGTTGTCCTCGGCGTTCGACGTGACACTGGGGCAGTGCGCGTCGAAGTCTACGACACTGGCCCCGGAATTCCGGCCGAAAAGCGCGATCTTATATTCAAGGAATTCCAGCGGCTCGAGGAAACGGCAACTTCCGTTCGTGGCCTGGGCCTGGGCCTGTCGATTGTGGAACGCATCGGCAAGGTTCTGAAATTACCGGTCACACTCCGCTCGACCGTTGGGCGGGGGTCTATGTTTGGTGTACGCTTGCCGCGCGTTGCAATTGGCATTACGGCACAACAGCCGACGAGCGCGGTTGAGGTTATTCAATCGCGACTAGCAGGACTGTCAGTGCTCTGCATTGACAATGATCCGACAATTCTCAGAGGCATGCAGACGCTGCTCGGTGGCTGGGGTTGCCATGTAACGACGGCCGCAAGTGGTGAGGCGGCACTGCGCGGGATGGTGGAAACGATGAGCCAACCTGACGTATTGCTGGTCGATTTCCATCTCGACACCGGCTCCGGGATTGAGGCGATTGCGATCGTACGCGGGTATCTGGGCCAGGACGTTCCGGCGATTATTATTACGGCGGATAACTCGGCCCCGTTGCAGCGCTTGGTGCGCGACGGTGGCTTCGGGCTATTGCGCAAGCCGGTGAAAGCGGCCGCGCTCAGGGCGGCGTTGACGCAAATAAGTCTACAAGCCGCGAGCGCGGCGGAGTGAGATTACCGGGCGAACGGCAGATGGCGTGGCGCGTTCAACTCGCGCGGTCAGGTCTCAACTTTGGGCCAAGCGCCGAGTCCGATTTTGTTGATGGCGATGACGGCTTGCGTGCGGCTGTCAACACCGAGCTTTTGTAAGATTGCCGATACGTGGGCTTTGACTGTGGCTTCGGAGACGTTGAGCTTATAGGCGATCTGCTTGTTGAGCAGGCCTTCACCCAACATGCCGAGGACGCGCAATTGCTGTGGTGTCAAAGTCGAGAGTTTGGAGGCG
>JABFRJ010000013.1 GCA_013141255.1 Hyphomicrobiaceae bacterium | reverse complement strand
CCCCCGGCCGGTCCTCGCTCAACGGTCGCGTGGTCGCCTTCCGTAGCACGGCGCCATAGCCCCGCTCAATTTCGACCCGGTCGCGCAACGGTCCCGCCATCAGGATCTGATGCACACGCGGCAGATTGTAGGCCGGCACATAAAACACCAGATGATGCTCCAAATGGTAGTTGACGAAGTACGGCGCAATGAACGCTCGCTCCAACCAGTTTGCCAGCGTCGTCCGCGTGTTGCGCAGAGGATCGTTGCTGTCCGAGATGACCGCGTGTTCGGCGATGTTACGAATGCGCGTCACCACCTGATACCAGGTCAGCAACGGCACCACCCACAATACGGGATAGACCCACCACCCCGCGATAACGGTGAGCGCAACACACAGCGTCACTTGAAATAGCGCCTGCGGTCCGAGCCGTTCAACAAATTGCGCCCCTCGTTGCCGCCATGGCAGCGACCCGTCACCCATCGCATTCAGCACCTGCGCCTTGCGCTGCTCAAATCCGGTCTGCCCCGTGATGTCGCGGATGAACTTGCGCCGGTAGCTCGCCTCCGTGATCGGAAACGGCGCGCTCAACACAAGGTCCGGATCTTGCTCAGTTTGCGTATGCGCATGATGCTGCAAATGGTAGCGTCGATAGGCCCGCGTCTCAGCTAGCACAGGGTAGGCGCACAGCCATTGGCTCAAAAACAAGTTGAGTTTGGTCTCATTGGCCAGCAGCCCATGCGCGCCATCATGCATCAAAATCGCCAGCCCCAGTTGCCGCGATCCAATCACAGCAATCGCCAGCACCCAAGTCAGCGGATTGGGCCAAATGACAGCCATCGCGATGGCCGCGATGATCACCGCCCAGGCATGCACGATCATCGCCACGCCGCGCCAGGTTGTGCGCGTCCGCACCTCGACCAATTGCGCCTCCGACAAAAACGACTTCGCCGGTAAGCGGCGCGGCGCTACGTCGGCTGCAACTGACATGGACACCTCCCAGCAAAACCGAAACGTAAAAACTAAACGTAATGCTTGAGCCGCTGCCCCGGCAAAAGATCATAGGGCGCTCTCCACCCCGGCAATTGCGCCACCCGACCAAGCCACGCATGCACAGCTTGGTGACTGACGGCCAAATCATACCCCGTTTCGTCCGTGGGATACGATAAATACGCAATCATCGACAGATCAGCCACCGTTGCTGCATCCCCGGCCGCAAACGGCTGCGACCGAAGGCGTTGATCCAAAATTCCAAGAAAATCATCGAGCCTGCGCCGAAAAAATGTGAGCACCTGCGGATCAGGCGTCGGCGTAAAGGTGCGCAAGTACCGATAGGTGGCCATATAGCCGCTGAGTTTGTGATTGTCCCAGAACAACCAACGCAACACCTCGTGCCGCTCGGTCTCCGTCTGCCCGCCGTATTGGCCAAAGCGCTCCGACAACTTGAGCAAGATCGGCGCCGTCTGTGTCAAACGCTCCCCGTCCATTTCCAATACCGGAATTTCGCCCATCGCATTGACAGTCGTGCGCCACTCAGTCGTGCGCGTAACCCCGCCACCAAAGTCGGTCCACACCGGTTCAAACGTCTGCCCACACAGCGTCAGCATCAACGCCAATTTGTAGCTGTTCCCCGACTCCGGAAAATAATGCAGCCGAAACACGGTCATTGTGGCATCTCTTTCCGATCAACCCCGTGCGCGACATCCTGCGCAGTCAACACATAGGCAAGCCGATGCGTCGTGCGCACAATGTCCCGCATCGCGCCAGCCGCTATCAAAGCCGCATCCGATAGTGCTTCATTTCCAACTGCATCAACGGCTCGCGCATCATATCCAGAAACCAGTATGATCCAGTCCGCAGTCTTATCAGCGCCTCGGATTTTCTGCTCAACGGTGAGCGGAATATTCGGCGTCTGCGCTTCCAACAGGTGCGCGCCCGTCAGACCAGTCCGCAGGGGCACATCGCGCATCACAACGCGCAGCGCCGACCTCAGGCGATCCGCCGCGCCGTTTTCGGGCGACAGCCGAACCGTCGCAAGCGATCCGGCGACACCTCCCCCAAAACTTTCCAAAACCCGACACTGACACCGCACCATACCGAGATGATGCGGCATCATCCGTTGCGACCAGAGCGACGGCGCATTGAGCCGTTCGAGATAGGGCGCTGACGTCAGCGTCTCGACCGCAGTCAATTCATACATCACGAATTGCCCACCTTTGCCGTCCCGCGCCGCCCATCGTGCACCTCGCAAAAATCCAGGAATACCCAGCCGTTCGGGAAAATGCTCATGCCCGTGCCAGTCCTCGAATTCGTCGCGATGCTCAGACGGAACCGTCCACCACATCGCCAATACGGCCTGCCCGAGTAGCGCCATCGTCACACCCCACAAATCAACTTGAAATCGTCGGTCCAGCTTCCTTGACGGTGATGCGCCATAAAGTGCGCGGTCGGCTCGGATCAATCAACGGCGCCGAATGCAACAGCGAGCAGTTATCCCAGATCACCACGTCGCCCTTGGCATAGGTTGGCGTGTAGCAATATTGCTTTTGCGTGCTGTGCTCTTTCAAATCATCGAGCAGTGACACGCCCTCATCGTCGGCCATGCCTTCGACACCATACGACGACCCCGACACAGCATAGAGCGACTTGTGCCCAACATGCGGATGCGCCCGCACCAACGGATGCCGCACCCAATCCACTTTTTTCTTCTGATCGTCCGACAACAACGACGCCGCCGTCCGCGCCGTCTCCTCTTTCACATCGCGATTGCCGTAGTGATGCCGACACACGACGCCATCGATCTGCGCTTTCACCGTGTCCGGCAAATCGGCATACGCTTGCCGCTGGTTGGCAAATGTCGTCCCCGCGTCCCCGCCTGGGATTTCGATGGCGAACAGCATCGTGCACCGCGCAGGTGTCGCCAGATACGAATAGTCGGAATGAAAATACGTGCCACCATCGGCCAGCCCCAACGGCGTGCCTGCCTCATCCTTCCTATTCGATAAAATCAGAATATTCGGATCGGCCTTGTGATGGAATTGATCGATCACGTGTGGCTCAGGCACCCCGAACCGTTTCGAGAACGCCACAAAGTTTTCCGGCGACACCGACTGGCCGGGAATCTTGACCACCAGATATTTATGCAGCGCCTCTTCGATGATTTTGAACCCCGCATCATCAAGCGTGTTCAAATCAATGCCGGTGATTTCGGCGCCAAGCACATCGGAGAGGGGACGAACGTCTGCCATGGGAAGCCTCCAAATTTAGGAGCCTCACATTATGTCAGGCAACCCGTATGGGCATAGGGCCCATTGCATCGCCGCCATGCGCCACGCCGTTGACCCGATGGCGGTATCACTGTCGTGCAATATTAGTCCTGCGAACGTCATGTCACAGCAACTCGGGCTCCCCGAGCCCCCGAATCAGGGTATTTCCCTCAGCCATGGAGACGAGCCTCTATCTGCCGGTCAAACGCTTCCTCGAACGCTTGGGCCTCGAGGTCAAAGGCGAGATTTGCGGTTGTGATATTGTCGCCCTCGACAAAGGCGAGCCCGCAGCGGTCGTCATCGGCGAACTCAAAATGAGCTTCACCCTCGAACTTGTGCTTCAGGCCGTCGATCGCACCGCCGTTTGCGACGAAGTCTGGCTCGCCGTCAAAGCCTCCAAGCGAGGCCGGGGTCGAGAAGCTGATCCGAAGGTCAAAAAACTTTGCCGTTTGCTCGGATTCGGTTTGCTCGCCGTTTTCGACAATGGCGTTGTCGAAGCCATCGTTGAACCGGTCGAATGGAAGCCGCGCCCCAACAACAAGCGGCGCTCGCGCATCGTCTCCGAACATCGCCGTCGTCGTGGCGACCCTGCTGTCGGTGGCAGCACCAAGCGTCCGATCATGACGGCGTACCGTCAACAAGCACTCGCTTGCGCCGCCGCCATGATGGAAGCGCCGCAACGTCCCCGCGATCTCAAATCCAACATGCCGGACGCCGCAAAAATTCTACGCAATAACGTCTACGGCTGGTTCGTTCGCGCCGACCGCGGGCTCTATGGCTTAACCGAAGAAGGTCGCGCCGCCCTGATCGGCTGGCACGAACACGTCCAGATGCACGCCGCTGAATAGTCGGCGGATCTCGGGCTCTGGTTAATAGCGACCGCAAAACCCGCGATCGATTTGCAGCGCTAAAATTTGCCGGTAGAACGACGATTTCAATTTTACGCACCCCAGGTGCCAAACCAATGGTAAACGCGTTCCAGAGGCCATCTGAGCCCGTTTTCGCACATCTGCAAACACGACGTCCGCCGCATTTTGACACGCAGCTCAAGCCTAGGATCGCTTAACCGATTGCCTTAATCTTATTTCAGCATTTCAGGCACCAGCAAGCGCGGCAAGAACAACGACACGCTCGGAAAAATGATCAACAACCCCAGCACGACAAGCATCGGGATCAGCATGATCATTGTATCTTTGAGCGCATAACGTATCCGCACCCCCGCCACCGCGCACGCAATCATCAGGCACATGCCATAGGGCGGCGTCACCAGGCCAAACGCCAGCGACACAATCGAGATGATGGCAAACTGCACCGGATGCAGATCCACGCTCTGCGCCAGTGGCTGCAACACCGTCCCCACAATAACGATGGCCGGAATAGCATCAAGGAAGCACCCAACAACAAGGAAGCACCCAGCGATAAAGAACCCTGCCGCAATCGGTCCCATGCCCCACGTCGACACATTAGCCAGCAGCGTTTGCGGAATTTTATAATACGCCAGCATCCACCCAAACGCGCTCGCCGTGCCAATGCAGAACAATGCCACACCCGCGAGCTTGCCCGTATCCAATAGCGCCCGATACAACTCCTTCGGCCCAATTTCCTTGTAGAAAAACGCACTCAAGCCAATCGAGTACAGCACCGCCACCGCCGCCGACTCCGTCGCCGTGAACCAGCCGAGTAGAATGCCGCCGACAATCAAGAACGGCGTCACCATCGCCGGGATCGCCCGCCAAATGGCGCAGCGCATATCAACCCACGTGGACTTGGCGTAGGTTGGATACCCGCGCCGCGTCGAATACATATGCACCGTCACCATCTGTGCGCCCGCAATCAGCAACCCCGGAACGATCCCAGCCAAATACATCGCCGCAATCGATGTCGAAATCAGCCCACCCCACACGATCATCAGGATCGATGGCGGAATAATCACCGCCAGCACCGCAGAAACAGCCGTAATCGCAATGGAGAACGAAAGATCGTACCCCTCCTTCACCTGCGCATCGATAAAGATCTTAGATTGGCTCGCCGCATCCGCCGTTGACGATCCCGAGATGCCCGCGAAAAACACGCTGAGCACGACGTTGATCTGCGCCAACGACCCCGGCCAATGCCCGACCATCGTTTGCGAGAGCTTCACCAACCGGTCCGTGATCCCGCCGATACTCATCAAATTCGCCGTTAATAGAAAGAACGGCACCGCCAGCAGAATAAACGAGTTGTAAGCGTTGAACGTCTCCTGCGCCAGCATCATCATCGACAAGCGCGGTTCAAGGATCAGCATCGGCAAACACGCAAGCCCGAGGGCAAACGCCACCGGAATCCGCAGCAGCAGCAGGAAGAAAAAACAACCAAACAAAATTGCAGCCGCTTGGCCGGACGAAAATACAGAACCGGTCATACGCCTTTATCCTCAGTCTTCGTCCAGCCCAAAATCACGCCGAGTTCATCGACAATCTGTTCGCCCGCAAACACAATCCACGTCACTCCCGCAATGGGCCAGGCGATATGAATGAGCCACAGCGGCAAGTCGCCGAGCTCCGATGTGCGGTTCCAAGCAAACTTCGTGAACTCAATCCCCGCCCATAGAAACACCAGCGCCAACGCCAGGATGCCGAGCCGCGCCAGAATGCGCACCATCGCTTCACTCCGCCGCGACAACACCGGCCACAAGTCAACGTCAAAGTGCGCCGACTCCCGAACCCCCACCATCGCCCCGATCATGATCGTCCACACGAACAGGAAGCGTGCCATCTCCTCGGTCCAGATAAAGTTCGGCAGCAACGACGTGTAGCGCGAGATGATCTGCAACGTCACGGGGATGATTAGAATGCCGACACATAGCGCCAGCATCACTTCAAGCGCCTGCGCGTAGTAATAGGTAAAGCGCTTCCACAAGCCTTTAGGCACGGGCGCTGCCGGCGGAGGTGGGGGAGGCGCAGCTTTGAGCGCATCCAGCAACGGATCTGTCATGCATTAGTCCTAGGAGAAATTGGGTTTCGGAGTGTCGCCGACGAATGCACCCAGTCGGCACACATCGGCGCGGTGTCCCTGTTCGAACACCGCGCCGATGCTGTCATTTTCGCGTCTGTCTTAAATCGCCGTGATCTTTGCGTTGATATCTTCCGCGCCGATTTCCTTGGCATAAGCCGCCATCACGGGCTCAACCAGCTTTGCCATCTGCGGCCGCTCTTCAAACACGATGCGCTTCAGCTTGCCGGCTTTCTCGAGTGCCTCTAGCTTGGCGCCATCTTCACTCGATTCAAGTGCCCGTCCAAAGTCGCCCGCTTCCGCGCCAGCCTTAATGATCGCGTCTTGCAGCTCCTTCGGCAGCGTCTTCAACGTCTTAACCGAGAAGCAGATCGGACGCAGCGAGACCGCGTGTTTTGTCAGCACGAGATTCGGCGCCACTTCGAAGAACTTCATCGCTTCGACGCCAGCCGCTTCGTTTTCCCCCGCCGCAATCACCTTGTTTTGAATCGCGTTGTAAACTTCGTTATACGCGATGACCGTTGGGCTCATGCCCGCAGCTGTGAACGTGCGCGACCAGATCGGCGCACCCTGCACGCGAACCTTGAGGCCCTTCATCTCAGCCAAATTCTTGAACGGCACATTCGAGAAAATATTGCGCGTACCACCACCAGCCGAACCGATCAGCATAACTTCGGCTTTGCTCGCAATTTCATCCGCAATCGGCTTCAGCAGGTTGGCTTTGACCACCTTATCCAAGTGCTCGACATCGCGGAACACAAACGGTGCATCGATAAACGGCGCAGCCTTCGAAAACGTCGACATATGCGCGGGCGAGACGATACCGTAGTCGACCGCTTTACCCTGCGACATATACTCGAAATACTGCTTCTCAAGCCCAAGTGCCGAGCTCTTGTGTAGCGTAAAATTGACCGGTTTGCCGTAATACTTCTTCACCAGCTCTTCAAATTTCATCAGCGCTTTGGTGAAAGCATGTTCGTCACCGAACTGCACGGCTCCATTGAGCGTAATCGGCGTCTGCGCGCGCGCAATCGATGGCGCATACACGGTCGACACCGCGGCGGCCGCACCCAGGCCCTTCAAGATCGTTCTGCGTTTCATGGAAAAATATCCTCCGCTCCAAGCGAGTCGCTAACCCCTCTGGCGGGGGTTCGTGCGCAGTATGTCAGATTGTCTGACAACTTGCGAGGCGAGGTCGGCGGCCCATGTTGCGGCGCAGCATATGCCAAGCCACGTCTAACGGCGACGCGAAAATATGCAGGCATTTATTGGCAAAACGGAAAACAGCGCTCCACCGGAGCGCCGTTTGAAAACCGAGACCAAGCCGCAATTGCAATTCTTGCAATGCAGTCGAGCACCGCAAACCAAGACTAGACAACGCCTCACGCCGCCTTCGGCAAGCTCAACAGCGCCCGCGCTTCCTCAACTGTCGCCGCCCGCCGACCGTACTTGCCACACAGATCCGCAACCCGCTTGACCAACGCCGCATTCGATGGCGCAAGCTTGGTCTTATCCCACCGCACATTGTCTTCAAGACCAGTGCGGCAATGTCCGCCCAGCTCCAACGACCACTCGTTCAACGTCAACTGATCCCGACCAATGCCCGCCCCCGTCCACGTCGCATCCGGCGCCAACCGCTTCAGCGTCGTGATATAATATTCAAACGTCGCCCGATCGACCGGCATCGCGTTCTTCACGCCCATAACGAACTGCACATGCAGCGGACCGGCGATCTTCCCCGCCTTGCCCATTTCGGCGGCCTTGAAGATCATCGATAAGTCGAACGCCTCGATTTCCGGTTTGACGTGATAGGTCAGCATTTCCGACGCCAACCATTCGACGAGGTCCGGACTGTTTTCATAAACACGCGTGGGGAAATTGACTGACCCCGTCGACAGCGACGCCATGTCTGGCTTCAGCGACAACATTCCGCCGCGCTCTCGCCCCGCGCCCGAGCGACCGCCCGTCGAAACTTGCACAATCATGCCGGGACAATGCTTCTTGAGCCCCTCAACCAACTGCCCAAACCGCTCCGGGCTTGATGTCGGCGTGCCATCGTCGTTGCGCACGTGGCAATGCGCGAGTGTGGCTCCCGCTTCAAATGCCGCCTGCGTGCTCTCGACCTGCTCGGCAATCGTAATCGGCACCGCCGGATTGTCTTTCTTGGTCGGCAGCGATCCGGTGATGGCGACAGTGATGATGCAGGGCTTGGACATGATAACCTCGTAAAACCAAACAAATGTAGTCCCATTATCTGCCTGACAGCAGCGCCGGGATCAAGCAGTTCGCGTCGCGCGCCCCTCAAGGCCCTATCAAATTCAAACAAGATCCCATCAAGTTCTGGGCATGGCCGGGTTGCGCGCCAACCGGGCCTGCGCTGAGAGCCGGATCTGCGCGTTCGCAGCGCCAAAGCCCGCATACGGTCCGCGACGCTGCACAATCTCGAAGAAAAACCGCTCGTCGAACGTGTGCGTGTAGAGTTGCAAGAATTCCCCGTTGGCATCGCGATCGTAAAGAATATTCAGTGACTTCATTCGCTCAATGTCAGCCACCGACAGGTCCGTCTTGGCTTCCACGTCGTCATAGTAATTTTCCGGGATCGACAACACCGCCACACCATTGGCTTTGAGCGCTTCAGCCGTGTTGAAGATGTCAGTCGTCGCAAACGCGATGTGCTGCACGCCTGACCCGAACGCCTCATTCAGAAAGCGCGACGACTGCGTACGGTTTGATTGCGAGGCATTGAGTGCGATCTTGAGCGCACCATCCGCCGATTGCACGACCTGGCTTTTGACCAGACCACCTGGGTCCATGACGTCTTCCGACCGCGTCTTATCGAGATCGAGCAGCGACGTGTAAAACAAAACCCACGTCAGCATTTCCTCGTAGTGCATCGACTGCGAGATGTGATCAACCGAGACAAGGCTTGCGTCCCGCGTCGCCGCATTCGGTGCTACGGGCTTGAACTCAATGTCCCAAACGTGTCCAAGATCACTCTTCGGATCAATAAAGTACACTAGGCTCCCGCCAAGCCCACGTACTGCAGGCACTTCCAACTCACCCGGGCCAGTCGCTTGTCGGAATGGATGGTCAAGCAATTTCTGCGCCCGATCCAACGTCGCCGTCGCGTCATCAACTTTGAGCCCGAGCGCACACACGCCCGTACCATGCGTGATGCTGTAGGAGTGCGCGAAACCTTCGGTCTCCGAATTGATCACGAGGTTGATGCCGCCCTGCGTCCAGCGCGTCACCGATTTCGAGATATGCTGGCCAGACTTTTGGAAGCCTAGACCCCCGATAAATTTTTCGAGCTGAGGCGCGTCAGCAGCATCGGCTGCAAATTCGATAAACTCCGTGCCAAGGCATTTGGAGCGCGGCGGCAGCGCCGCAATCATCGGCACCGCGCGGCCAGTCTTGGCGCTCAACTGGTCCGCCAGATAAATCAACGAACGGCAACCATCGACCGCAACCGACCGTGCCGAACCCGCGCGGAATTGATCGTTGAAAATTTCAAGCGACCACATGCCATCAAAGCCGGTCGCATCGAGCGCCTGCATGAAATCCAAAACGGGGAGATCGCCTTGGCCGGGGAAGTTGCGGAAGTGTCGACTCCACGACAACAAATCCATGTCCATCTTCGGCGCGTCGGCGATCTGCAACAGAAAGATTCGATCCTTCGGGATCGAGCCGATCATTTTCAGGTCTGTGCCGCGTGCCAGCGTGTGCCAAGTATCGAGCGTCAAGCCAACGTGGCTATGGTCAGCGCGGCGCACCGCTTCCCAAGCATCGCGATAGTCGTTGATGTGCCGACCCCAAGCGAGCGCTTCAAAGGCAATACGAATGCCGCGTGTTTTGGCCCGCTCACCCAATTCGCGTAAGTCAGTGGCAGCTCGATCGATCCCGCTCAGACAATCCGGCGCCACGTTCGAGCACACCAGGAG
>JABFRJ010000333.1 GCA_013141255.1 Hyphomicrobiaceae bacterium | reverse complement strand
GAATTGTCGACGCTCAAGCACGAGCTTTCCGGCTTCTATCTTCGAGAAATCCAAAATTTCATCGATCAGGGCTAGTAGCGTGCGTGCGCTTTGATCTATGGCCGAGATATACGTGCGCTGTTCGCCCGTAATCGGTGTCTCCTTCATGAGCCCACTCATGCCTAGAATGCCGTTCATCGGCGTGCGTATTTCGTGGCTCATGGCTGCAAGGAAGCGCGATTTAGCGCGGTTCGCTGCCTCAGCAAGATCCCGGGCCTCAGCCAGTTCTGACTCTTGCTTGCGCCGATCGGTGATATCACGCGCAACGACTTGCGTCTCGGCTGTATGTGCGCGCACGTCGGTGACGACATGTTCTTCAAAATCGAACCAACGTCGACCGAGGGCGGTCTCTATTTCCTGAGCATAGCGCTGACTACGTGGGCCGTCTTCAGGATCGAGTTGTTCTATGGTGTCTCCGGCCGAGACGGCGGGCGCGAAGACGCTCCCCAGCGCAGCAGTGGATTCAATATTAAATGTTTGGCAGAAAGCAGCATTGACGAAGGTTAGGGCACCTTCTGAGTCACGTCTGAAAATAAGATCTTGCTGGCTTTCAAGAAGATCGCGATAGCGTGCCTCGCTCTCGGAGATGCTCCAGCGAATATCGACAAGTTTTTCGATGTCGGCATGATGGAGGCGCGGCATGGCCTTCGCCCGGAGGCGGCGAACGCTCCAGGGCTGCGGCACGCGCAAACGTGACCCATTGAGATTGTCAGACACGTGACAAATACTTCTCTGTTTTTCCACCCGCTCTTGAATGACAATCAACCACACTGCGCTTGACAATGCTTTACCGCAGACCACGACATTGGAAGTAACACTGTGCCGTGTTTGCTGGACTTTGCGCCCGGAGCGTTCCAGTTTGTATCGTGACGTAAGAAAGTCTTCACTACAGTCATAAACTCTGAGGGAAATGGGGCATTATGGGTCCGCTAGATGGCATCACGATATTGGAGCTTGCGGGCATTGGGCCGGCGCCGTTTGCGGGCATGATGTTTGCCGATATGGGGGCGCGCGTGATCCGAGTGGATCGTCTGGAGGCGGCTGATCTTGGCATCCCTGGGCGGCAAGCGAAGTTCGACGTGCTTGGTCGAGGACGCCAATCGATCAGGGTCAACCTCAAGCATCCCGATGGTGTCGCACTGGTCGTACAGTTGGCGCAGAAATCTGATGCTCTCATTGAGGGATTTCGCCCTGGCGTCATTGAGCGGCTTGGACTTGGGCCGGAGATTTTGCTGAAGGCAAATCCGAAACTCGTCATTGGGCGTATGACAGGTTTCGGGCAGAGCGGGCCGATGGCGGACCGCGCGGGTCATGATATCAACTACATTGCACTTGCAGGCGCGTTGCATGCGATTGGCCGTCGTGGGGACGCGCCGGTGCCGCCTCTCAACCTGGTCGGCGATTTTGGTGGCGGCGGCATGATGTTGGCGTTTGGTGTTGTCTGCGCGATCTTATCGGCGCAGAGGACGGGGCGCGGCCAAGTGGTTGATGCGGCGATGGTTGATGGTGCAGCAACGCTGATGGCGATGATGTATGGTTTTCGTTCAGGTGGGACATGGCGCGACGAACGCGGCGTCAACGTGCTCGACACGGGTGCGCCATGGTACGACGCTTACGAGACAAGCGACAGGAAATGGCTCGCTGTCGGCGCGATTGAAGGACGTTTTTACAAGGCGTTTCTGGAAGGACTTGGTATTGCGGGAGAGGACCTGCCGAAGCAGCATGATGTCAAACGCTGGCCGGAGCTTAAGACGCGGTTTGCGAGTGTCATCAAATCGAAGGTGCGCGATGAGTGGGCGGAGATCTTTGCTCATTCCGACGCTTGCGTAGCGCCAATCCTGGCGTTGGATGAGGTGGCGCAGCATCCGCACATGGCAGCGCGCGGTACTTTGGTTGAGCGCAATGGCGTAAGACAACCGGCCCCTGCTCCGCGCTTTGACGGCACCCCGACGCAGCTACCGGGAGAGACGCCGCTGGCGGGCGCTGATACGGCGGACGTGCTCGCTTCGCTCGGGCTCAACGCTCAGGACATAGCACGCCTGACAGCCGCGGGGATTGTCGCGGCCGTTTGAGTGGTTGCACAGTTTGTCCAGATATTAGAGGTCTAACCTAAAAAACATCGAGGAACTTATGGACTTTTCATTCAACGAAGCGCAGCGCGATATTCGGGACGGCATCGACAAGCTTATGCTTGGGTTCGGTGACGACTATTGGCGGCGCCAAGATGAAAGCGGCGAATTCCCGCATGACTTCCATAAGGCGATGGCGGACGCGGGGTGGCTTGGCGTTGCGATGCCGGAAGCGTATGGCGGGGCGGGCTTGGGCATCACGGAAGCGGCTGTGATGATGCAAGCGGTGGCAGAATCGGGCGCTGGATTTTCGGGTGCTTCAGCCGTCCACATGAATATCTTTGGACTGAACCCGGTCGTTGTATTTGGGACCGAAGCGCAGAAGAAAGAAGCGCTGCCGCCGCTTATTCAAGGTTTGCATAAAGCCTGCTTCGCGGTAACAGAGCCCAACGTCGGTCTCGACACGACCAAACTCAAAACGCGGGCCGTGCGCGAGGGTGATCGCTACATCGTCAATGGCCAGAAGATTTGGATTTCAACGGCGCAAGTGGCGACGCACGTTCTGCTGTTGGCGCGGACGACAGCCATTGAGGATGTGAAATCGCCGACGGATGGATTGTCGCTGTTCTACACGCCGCTTGATCGCAAGTTCGTCGAAGTACGTGAAATTGACAAAATGGGCCGGTCGGCGGTCGATTCCAATCAAGTGTTCTTTGATAAGATGCCCGTACCAGCCGCGCATCGCATTGGTGACGAGGGGAAGGGCTTTCAATACATTCTGCACGGTATGAACCCGGAGCGCATTTTGATTGCGGCGGAAGCGGTTGGTCTTGCGCGCGCGGCTTTGCGGAAAGCGACGCAGTACGCCAAGGAGCGCGTTGTGTTTGGACGACCGATTGGTCAGAACCAGGGAATCCAGCATCCACTCGCACGGTGTTACGCGGAAACGGAAGCCGCCAACTTGATGACGTTCAAGGCGGCGGGACTTTATGACCAGAATGTTGCGTGTGGCATTGAAGCGAATGCTGCCAAGTATCTTGCGGCGGAAGCCTGCTTCCGGTCGTGCGAAACGGCCATCATGAGCCACGGCGGCATGGGCTTTGCCAAAGACTTCCACGTCGAGCGCTACTTGCGCGAAAGTTTTGTTCCGCGCCTGACGCCAGTTAGCCGAGAACTGATTTTATCGTTCATCGCTGAGCGCGCACTCGGACTGCCGAAGAGTTACTGAGACACTGTCGTTGACCGCGTGCGATTTGTTGCACGCGGCTTGAGGTTTACCGCCTGTGCGATGTTCAGGCGGCCTTGCGGCGCGGATTGGATTTGGTTGCAAGGGCCGTAGCGATACGATCGACAACGACGGCCCAATCTTTTGGGGCATCCAGGGCTGCGAGACCAAACGCTTTCAATGCATCGGTCGGCTTTCCGCCATCGCGAAACATGCGAGCGCAGACAGCGCGTGCGTATCCGATCGACTGTTCCCACTGGGCGGGATTCACATTGTTCGGGGTCATCATTGCAAGTGCCTCATTGGCTTTGAGAGTTTGCGTGACTGCGTTTTTTGCCTGGGGTTGCCTATTTCTCTGCACTTAAACGAATGAAGAGGAGGGGACAGGTGCATCGAGCGCTCTGATACCGCTACGCGAGACCATGATATGCGGTATCTCGAATGACTTAAAGTCAACGCTCAATACACCTGCCGTCTCAGGGGTTCGCGGGGAGACACGCGACCCAATTTCTTCGTTTGCCGTTGTCGGCACTTTGGGCTTCCTCAGCCAAACGCGTCATAACTCTCGGGTTTTGACGCTTCACTTTTTAACTCGAACGCTACTCAAGTTGGGGACGCAACACGTAACAATTGACTGACGTACTCAACATTTACGCAACAAACTGGCGACGCTTACGCAACAAACTGAACTTACGCGGCAGACTTGACGATTTTGAGACGACCAATCAGCGACGCGGCCACATTCCCCACCGGTTGCCAATTTGATGGCAGATCGTCCGACGCACTCAACTTGACGCCACGCACGGCACTGGGGAGACGCACAACTTTTTCAGCTGCAGACTTACTCATTAAACTCGACATCGCGATAACTCCACTTTGAACACAACGGGGAACACAACTGAAACGCACTTCTTTGGACGCACGATTTTTCAACGCAACGAACGCGACTAACGCAACAGGTAACGCAAACAGCTCAACACACTGAACTCAACAAACTGAACTCAACACTCGATGAGATAACTCGGCGGAACGCGAAACCAACTCAACGCCACTCAATCGAACGCAACACAGGTTTACTCAACGTAACGCAACTTACTCGAACACTGCACGCGACTCACTGGAACGCAACTGACACTAGGATTTTACGCAAAACACATGAACGCGGACGCAACACACTAAGGCGGAAACACGTCAGTGAAATTTGGACACGCAGACGACGCAACACGTTACTCACAGGACGCAACGACTATTGACGCAACACACTCAATGTCGGGAGGAACTGGTACGCAACAAACGGGAACGCGGCCGCATGATACTGGTACTCGCAACACGCACATAACTCGGAACGCAACACTGGGTACTCAACGCACTCGTTACTACCGTTCCGGCCACCAAACTTTTAGGGCCGGTGGCGAGCCGCTCTGCCATACGCTCAAACACTTTGGCGGAGGCGGCTCGCTTGAATTGTCGGACCATGTTCTTCAACACAGCCTTTGGAGCTTCCCAACTCGACGCAAACTTACGCGGAAGATCCGATTTTGCCTTGTGACCACAGGAGAGAGGACTAGAGGCAGAAAACCGCTTGAACTGCTTTTGGACGCCAACGCTACGCACGCCACACTCACGCAACTGGAACTCTTGAAACTGAAACTCTGGAGCCTGCCCCGCTTCGCTACTCGCTGCCTTCCTGGCGTCGGACCAACGCAACATACGCTCGGCCAGGACTGACTTTGGGGATACGCACACTCGCGACTGCTGCCGGTACTCAAACACGCTCGGCTCCTCCGTTGCACCCGCTTTGTTCCCGTCTCGTTTCGGGAATGTACGTAAGATGCTGTGTCTCTGAGGCAGCATTGCGGCATGAAAATGCAAATTCTGAGGTCATTGGCTTGACAGCCATTCAGGTTGCGACACCGAAACAGGCGCGCCACAGACGTTAACAAGTGGTTAACATCTTATGCCAATGGGCTTTTTTCGGCTTCACGGAGCCGCGCGTCGGAGGCGGCTGCATAGGCGGCCTGCAAAGCAGTTATCCACAGACAGATGGAAATCACGACATTCCAGCCGGCGAACGACAGACCGAACAGGCGCCACGGGGCTTCGTCGCAGCGGATGATACGAGTCGTAGGCAGTGATTTTAAAAGGCCGCCGGGGGAGCTCGCCAGTGGCGCAGCTGTGCCTGCGCAAGTATCTGGTCCGGGCCAGAATTTCCATTCAGCGCCTGAATGATAGATGCCGAGTATGGCGTTGGCGACAAAGGCAAACGAGATCAGCAGGAAGACCAAAGCGGCTGTTGATTGACGTCCGGCGGTGTAGAGAATCAAAGCCAGGAAGAGCGTTGGGATGGCAATGTAGTAAGCGTAACGCTGCTGCAGACAGAGCGGGCACGGGTTGTAACCACCGATGTATTCGAAGGCGAGCGCCGTGAGAATCGCGGCGGTCGCGAGTAGGAACGCCAATGCGCCTGCACGATAGGCATGAGTGGCGACAGGTGGGGCAACGGTACGCATACGAACACCTTACACGACTACGAACTCAGTTGATGACGCCAAATGCTAAACAGCGGCGTTGATTCGAAACCATTTTAATGACTTTAAAACAGAAACTTGACGGCAACGAAGCCTCCAATAAGCGCAATCAAAAACAACGTCGTCAGCAGCGTTAGACGCTTTTCGATGAAGTCTCGGATCGGTTCGCCAAAGAAGTAGAGCAGGCCGGCAACCAGGTAGAAGCGCATGGAGCGGGCAACTATGCTGGCGATGATGAACTGTACTGGGTCCATCTTGGCGACGCCGGACATGATGGTCAGCACTTTATAGGGGAATGGCGTCCAGCCCTTGGCGATTAAAATCCAGACGCCCCAATCGCGGAACCACTGAGTGACGGTATCGAACTTGTTGGTATAGCCATATAATTTGAGAATTGGCTGACCGATGATTTCGAAAAGGTAGTAGCCGATTAGATAGCCAGCAATGCCGCCGAGCACTGACGCGACGGTGGCAACGGTTGCGTACCAGAACGCTTTAGAGCGATTCGCCAAGCACATCGGCAGCAGCATGACGTCAGGTGGGATCGGGAAGATCGAGCTTTCGAGGAACGAAACCACACCGAGCGCCCATGGTGCGCGCGGACTTTCGGCCATGCGCATCATCCAGTCGTACATTTTTCGCATTAAGGCACGTCCCTTGTCCCGGCCCGATCCCATGATCCCCCGGTTTGGCGGTGGACGTCTAATCGGTTTGCTTGTCGGTATTCTGATTGCCTTCTAACCGGGGGGCGGGCGGATGGGAACGGGGATTTTGCTACACGAAACTGACGCAGTGGTTGCCATTGACGGTTGAGGCTTCGTCTGTATAGTGCGGCGCCGTAGCATAGGTTATTCCCTGCTGCGGCCCTCGTGGCGGAATCGGTAGACGCGGCAGACTCAAAATCTGTTTCCCGTGAGGGAGTGGGGGTTCAAGTCCCTCCGGGGGCACCACCACATTTGGCGACGGCGCGTATTGGCCCGTTCGCAATTGCTTAGTCGGGATACTATAGCGATTGGCGCAGGATGCATCGCGCTTGGCTCTTTTTGTTAGATCCGCAACCTTGATGCATGCCAACGCTCATCGTTGCTCTGTGACCCCGAAGTTGGATTGTGGGATTTTTTGATGTTTTAGTATGTTGACGTGCCCCGCGAGCACCACATGCACACGGCTGAAAACGCTCCAATCTCAGGTTGGTGATTTTTTTCTTTGTACCACTGCAGACGCTCAAAGGAGAAACGCACGGATTTTAATCACCACCGCGCACTTTCTTGGATGTCGCATTTCATCTCCGCACCGCAAGGCAGCAGCGAACATCCCGCCGACCAATCGACTTGTATGGGCTCGAAGTTCAAGACCGCGGTCACCACGAGCGCGGCGATGGTCGGCTACACGCCAATGAGAAAGGCTGACCAGCGAAGTTGAAGTACGATGTCCATCAAGCCTCGCTGCGTTCAAATATTGGGAAGCAGCAGCGATCGCTCGTTTAAGCGTCAGCAATATTTCCCTTCGTGATCGACGCCCTGTTATTGCCCCGACCTGCGCAGCAGTATCCACCAAGCCAGGAAGAAGACACCGAGCGCGCCGATTGCGCCGCCGAGTGCCGTTCCGATCCGGCGAGTGGTCTCCGCGGAGGCTTGCCCGATCGTCAACGTCAGGAACACCATGCCCATCGTCAGGAGTGTGACAACGACGATGCCAAGAATTCCGATGCGTGACGATTTTTTCATGACGACCTTGTTGGTTTCCGATGCAGTAACTGGGGCCTCAGACGTTGGCGAGCAGCGACTGATAATCCTCGCACTCGTTCTTCCAATCGCCGTAAACAGCGGTCAGACCACATTGTGCGCATCGGCACCCGAGATAAAGCCATCGCACGGCTTGGCTATCGTCATAGAGCGCGACACCGACCGAAATCTCGAACAGCTCATGACCACACGGGCACGAACATTCCGCGAGTTGGGCTTCATCTAAGTATTCGTCGCTATCCCCGATGGGATGCTCGGTGTTGCAGCCACCATAACGACGGACCGCAACACCTGCATCGTCATCCAGTTTCAAGCCAAAGGGCGGCAACTGCAACGGCAAACAGCATCTGCGAAATGCTCAGCCGCGTATCCGTTGAGATCAGCATAACGAGTGAGCTCGCCGCGTGTATCTTCGTGATTGCTACCATACCAATGGTCGCCGCGCTTCTGAAGTGCCATGAAATCTCACGATGCATACCTGTTGATGGAGAACTATGTCTATCGCGCGCAATTGGGCTCACCCGAAACGGCTCGTGATGTCTCGCCAAGCGAACGCTTGCGGCCGAGCCTCGCCTTTGGCGAAGGCGGTGATGAGTGCTTCGACATCGGTCAGACTCATTCGCTCATTGGATTTCACCGTCACATAAGACCCGTTCGTAGGAATTCGAATGTCGGTGCCGGTGTCTTGATTGGCCAAGCCAGCCGCCCAGTGTTTGAAGGTGGCGCCGTCGACTTGCCGCCATTCCAGAGCAAACACACCACGGCCACCGGCCGCTTGCACGTATCCCGATCCAGCACGCTCGAGGATCAGAAAACCTGGTCCACCGTCCGGTGTCAGCGATCGCATGGCGTCCATCACTTGTTGCAGCGTTGGGGCCGCATGGGGAAAGCGTTCCTCGACAGTGAGCTCAAGACCCGCGAGCCCTTCCGAGCGATGGAGATGTCGGGTTGTCCAATCGAAAACGGACAGATCCAGCGCCCGTGCGCGTTCGACGACAAATGGCACGACCTCGTCAACGCGCGAGTTCCTGATCGAGAGCACGGCAGCAACCAGACCGAAGCCGCTCCATAGTGGGCCGCTGCTCCAGCCCCCGTCGTCGGCCATGTCGTCGCTGAGTGTGCCAATGTCCGGGTAGCGTGCAACAAGCGCATCGTGGAGCTGCCGGAACACGGCCAGTGGCTCGCCCTGCTGCTTGATCAGTGCATCGAGCTCTGACCATGCCGCAGCATCGGACGATTCAATATCAGTTGTTAGAATTGCGATATCGTAACTCATAGATCTCTCCGGGACACTTTGGCAGGACGACACTGAGTTTAGGCGATATATGTGCTGTCAGGCATTCCTGTTGCTTCATGCAACCTTGTCACTTCAACAGCGCCTGCACATCCTTTAGTGATTTCGGCACCAGATCAAACGCGCACTGGCCGACCTTGTCCTTGATTGACTTGTCGGCGCCGCTGGCGATCAAGAGTTGGTAGTTGGAAGCGTTCTCGCCGTAGCCTTCGCGTGCTGCCGCGATGTGCAGCAGTGTCTGCCCCTTGTCGTCGCGCGCATTGATATCGATGCCGAGACTCAGCAGGAACTTGAAGAACGCAACTTCGCGCGGGAACTGCTGGCGCGGAGCCCAATGCCGCGCCGTCAGATTGTGCAACAAGGTTTGCTTGCCGGGTTCCAGACCCAACGGGTCGAGTCCCTTGTTCATGATCAGGCGGAAAGAGTCTTCCTGGAAGCCGTAGGCGAGTGTCGAGCGGCCGTCGCCGTCTGTGATGCTTGCATTTGCGCCGAGCTCGAGCAATGTCTCGACCACGCCGCTGCCACTGATCCCGCTCATCGACAGGGCTGCTTGGAGCGGTGTAAACGGGCTGGCGGTATCACCCTTCGGCGGCGTTGCGGACGCATTGATGTCGGCGCCTGCCGAGACCAAAATTCGAACTTTCTCGGCCGAGTTGGCTGAATGGAGTGGTGCGCGGCCATGCGCGTCGTGCGTGTTCGGGTCGGCACCGTGCGCCAGCAGCACCTTGCCGGTCTCGACGCCGCCTTCCATCAGCATAGTGATGCCGTTGTCCCAGGGTGCATCCGGCTTGGCGCCTGCCTTCAACAGCGCTTCCAGAATCTGAAGGTAGGTCTGGCTGTCGATATGAACTTCGAAGCGTTTGTCGACTTCGGCGAGCGATTTACGCGTCTGTTTCTCTAAGACGCGCTTGGCTTCGCGATACGCCTGGCGCGTTTCCTCCTCGGCAGCCTTTGCAATCAAGGCATCGAAGAAGCTAGTATCCATGAATTGTGCCTGCTTGACTAGTTCGTTGCGGTAGTCGTCTCGTGACTTCGCCGCCATTTTGCCGCGCGTCACCACCAGATCATGCAACGGCCAATAGCGCTGATCTTTCCAACCATTGACGCGGGCGCCGTTCGACACGAGCCAGCGCACCGTCTCAAGCGAACTTTCCTTGACGGCTGCGTTGAGCGGCAGAAAGCGGGTATTAAGTGTGGCGCGAGCCTTCACAAGGCGATCGATCATGGCAGTGTTGTTGTGTCGAGTGGGTAGGTGATGGCGGTAGAAAACTCCTGATCC
>JABFRJ010000485.1 GCA_013141255.1 Hyphomicrobiaceae bacterium | reverse complement strand
CCTTCAAAGGCGCATTCCACGGTCGCACACTGGCAACCATCGCCGCCGCCGGGAACGAAAAGTACCTCGAAGGCTTCGGCGAGCCAGCACCCGGCTTCGACGTGCTCCCCTTCGGCGACCACGACGCACTCGAAAAGGCCATCTCACCTGCGACCGCCGCCATTATGATAGAACCCGTGCAAGGCGAAGGCGGCATTCGCCCCCTCCCGATCCAATGCCTCAAAGGTTTACGCGACCTCTGCGACAAGCACGGCCTCATGCTAATTTTCGACGAAGTACAATGCGGCGTTGGCCGCACCGGCAAGCTCTTCGCTCATGAATGGGCCGGTATCGCGCCTGACATCATGGCCATCGCCAAAGGCATCGGCGGCGGCTTCCCCGTAGGCGCATTTATGGCCTCAGCTGAAGCAGCCAAAGGCATGGTCCCCGGAACGCATGGATCGACCTTCGGCGGCAACCCACTCGCCATGGCGGTCGCCAACGCCGTGCTCGACGAAGTACTCGCTCCGGGCTTCCTCGACGACGTCATCCGCAAGGCCAATCTCTTCAAACAAGCGCTCGCAAGTCTCAAAGACGAGCACCCCGACATGATCGAGGAAGTGCGCGGCTCCGGCCTCCTCATGGGCGTGCGCTTCAAAGCCTCGATCCCTTCAGGCGACATCGTCAAAGCCTGCACCGCAGAGCAGTTTCTCACCGTCGGTGCCGGCGACAACGTCGTCCGCCTCATGCCGCCTTTAAACGTAACCGACGCAGAGCTGGGCGAAGCCGTCCAACGCCTCTCACGCGCCGTCAAATCCGTCGCCAAAGCACACGGCTCCGCCAAAACTGCAGCAAAAGCGTAAACCACTCCATGCCAGCGACATCAAAAGCAACGCCACGCCACTTCATCGACCTCGCCGATCTCGACGCAGCAACCCTGCGTCGGATCGTCGACATGGCGCACGCCATGAAAAAGGCCGGCAAACGCCCACCCGCCGCGCTCAAACCGGCGGCCATCGAAGACTCAATACTGGTCATGATTTTCGAAAAGCCGTCGACCCGCACGCGCGTCTCGTTCGATGTCGCCATGCGTCAATTGGGTGGCCAAACCATCGGCCTCAACAACACCGACACACAGTTGGGCCGCGGCGAACCGCTGTCCGACACCGCCAAGGTCTTGTCGCGCTACGCCGACGCCATGATGCTGCGCGTCAACGAGCATAAAACCCTGACCGAACTTGCCGAGCACGCCTCGATCCCGGTCATCAACGGCCTCTCGGATCTGTCCCACCCCTGCCAGATCATCGCAGATCTCATGACCTTTGAAGAGTCGCGCGGCGCCATCAAAGGCGCAACTGTCGCCTGGGCCGGCGACGGCAACAACGTCGCGGCATCCTGGATTCACGCAGCCGTCCTACTCGACTTTAAACTCCGCCTCGCCTGCCCACCCCAGCTCAATCCCAATCGCAACGTCATGGCTTGGGCCCAAAAAGCAGGCGGCAAAATCGAATTGACCGACGACGCCAACGTCGCCGTCAAAGGTGCCGATTGCGTCGTCACCGACACTTGGGTGTCCATGGGCGACCAAGACGCGCCAAAACGCAAACAACTCCTCGGACCCTACGCGGTCGACGATGCTTTGATGAAGCGCGCCAAGAACGATGCGATCTTCATGCACTGCCTCCCCGCCTATCGCGGCCATGAAGTCTCAGCTTCCGTCATCGACGGCGCTCAGTCGGTCGTCTGGGACGAAGCCGAAAACCGCCTTCACGCCCAAAAAGCCATCCTAGCCTGGTGCCTCGGCGTGAACTGAGGAGCCGCAGCGCTTAGGAGCAACACGAGACATGGGCGTTGTCGATTGTGAGTGAACCTGCTCAAGCATTGGATATGGTACAGCTGCATTGAAATCGATAAGCCGGGCCTTAGAACCTCGAAGGGAGCACGATGCTCAAACGCGCAGCAGCGGACGATATCGACGCGATCGTTGCATTCGAGTCCCAGGTAATGAACATAACGCTCTATGGGAAACCGCTCGATCACGCCGCCGCGCAATCAGAGATCGGTACCAACGAATACTACTTGCGCCTGGATAAAGGAAACGTCGTAGCGACTGGCGCGCTTCGTCGTCGTGAAGATAGAAGCGCTTATTTGAGCAATATTGCAGTGCATCCAGCGACTCGCCGCCAAGGGATTGCGCGAGTAATGATAAGGCACCTCCTGTCACTTTGTGATGCTGCACCTTACGTCGATCTCGCCGTCCATCCCGACAATCATGCGGCTCGCTCTCTCTACGTCTCGCTGGGCTTTTTACCAATGCAAATCTGCGAGAATTTCTTCGGTGACGGTGAGCCTCGCCTGATAATGCAGATTGCACGCGACACCAAATCGCGAGGTAGCGACGGTGTCCGCATTTTGTAAATAAGTGGACGTCACTGGTTCGATGTGAGTGAATCCTTCTGCGAGTCAAAAACCAGCCCTATTTCGTCCCCCATCACCCAGCCCGCTTAATCTCCTGCACCGCCTGCTCCAGCGCCTGCAAAAAATCCGACCGCGCCGCGCGGGAAAAACTCGCGTTACCGCTCGTCATCACACCAGCCTCACGCAATTCAGCCATCAAGTTTCGCGACGCAATCGCCATACCGATGTTTTTGTCCGACAGCCGCTTCCCATACTGCGTCACAATCCGCGCGCCATTCTTGAATACCCGCGCCGCCAGTGGGATATCACTCGTAATCACCACATCGCGCGGCCCAGCGCGTTCCGCAATCCAATCATCCGCCACGTCAGGTCCATCGGGCACCACCACCCGATGAACAAGTGGCCCCTCAGCCAAACGCATCCACGCATTCGACACAAAATACATATCGAGCCCATGCCGCTCGCCCACACGCACCACCTCGTCCTTGACCGGACAAGCATCCGCATCGACATAGATCTGAATTGGTCCACTGTTCATTGGCAGTGACGGTCCGAATGGAATCCCCCTCCACCTTGCGGGGAGGGGTTAGGGGTGGGGTACGGCTTATGCAGGCTCAGCATCCCGCTTCGCCATCATCGCTCTAAACGCGGGCCGATCCTGGCAACGCTTCAACCAAGCCGCAACATTCGGCGAGGCCGCAAACAACTCCTTCGCCGGCATCGCATACCGAAATATCTCCGCCGTGTTGATGTCAGCAACCGTAAAGCGACCACCAACCATATAATCCTTGCCGGAAAGCTCCGTCTCCAACACAGCAAACGGGGCTTTCAGCGCAGCAATACCATCCGCAGCAATCTTCGGATCGCGCTCCGCAACCGGCTTCGCAGCCAAATGATACATCACATTGAGTGCCGACGTTTCGACTTCTGTCGCCGCCCACAACGCCCACATTGTCATCAGCCCATCTTCTCGCACATCGCGAGGACCAAGCTGGCCTTTGTGCTTCTTCGCCAGATACAGATTGATAGCAAGAGACTCATGCAACCGAAAACCATCATCATCAATTGATGGAATGTGCCCGTTCGGATTGACC
Source organism: Hyphomicrobiaceae bacterium (assembly GCA_013141255.1). Lineage (GTDB taxonomy): Bacteria > Pseudomonadota > Alphaproteobacteria > Rhizobiales > Hyphomicrobiaceae > JABFRJ01. The sequence continues at coordinate 6,837 of JABFRJ010000485.1, read as the reverse complement.
GCAAGAAACTGCGCCGAGCGCGTGTGCAAAGGTGCACCAGCAGCATTCGGATCCGCAACACGATAGGCTTGAATGACTGGCACATGCTCGAATGGGATGCCAAGCTCGCCCGCAAGCCAGATATTTCGCGTCGCACGACTGCGATAGACGCCATAGATTTTCAGCATGCGACTCTCCAAAAAGGCGAAACCGGCTGGCGCGGTTCATCGCACACAGCAATCGCCCACAACAATCACCAAGAAAGAACAGATTGAACGCGCGGACCTTGCCACGACAAGGCGCCCGAGCGCAACCAAAGCGATAACAGCGTCTTAGACATAAAAAGGGGCCACCGGTTTCCCGATAGCCCCAACTCCGAAACGGCAGTACTGCAATGCTAAGCCAGCAGACCGAGATCCGAATATGTCAACGCATGATGATCCGCGCCGACATCACCCATGTTGATACCTGACAAGCTCACAACGTTGGTCCACACGCCCTTAACGAGGCCCTGAACCATCGTTGCCGCGCCGTCGGCGGTCGACGCGTCAGCAAAACGAACCGATTGCTCGTAGCTTGTGTGACCTTTGAGGAAATCACTGAAGTCAAGGCGATCACTGCCAACTTGAAAATCAGCAATCGTATCGACTGAACCGTCGGCCGTGTCTTTCTTCAGTTCAACAAACACATCGGCACCATCACCACCGAACAGCGTATCCGCACCAAGCTTGCCACGGAAAACGTCATCGCCCGCGCCGCCCATCAAGGTCGTGCCCGTGCGATCCCCAACGAACTGATCGTTACCAGCCGTGCCAACGACAGTTTCAAACCCGCTCACATCAGACGCATGAAACGAATGACCAGATCCGACGCTCGCTGTGTGCTTGCCCAGATCAATCGAAAGCGAGCCAACCATACGCGAAAAATCAAGCGTGTCATCGCCTGAACCGCCAGACATCGTATCACTGCCCGAGCTAGCGACGACGTAGTCGTTGCCCGACCCACCAAACACTTGATCGTCACCTGCGCCGCCGAACAACACGTCGTCACCGGCACTGCCCACCAACAGATCGTTGCCCGTGCCGCCCGCAAGCGAGTCATTGCCCGAATTGCCATGGACGTCATCGTTACCGCGTCCACCAAAGACAAGATCGTTATCTTTGCCACCCGACAACCAGTCATTGTCGCGGCCACCATAAACCGCATCATCGCCAACGCTACCGTAGGCCTTGTCGTTGCCACTGTCACCGCGGATCACATCATCACCACGATCGCCCCAAAGGTAATCATCACCCTTGCCACCATGCAGATCATCGTTTTGTTTGCCACCCTGCACGCTATCATCGCCAGCCTTAGCGTTGATGAAGTTCTCTTCCGTCTCCAGACCGACCAATGCGTCGATCAATTCAGTGCCCACCAATTTCATTGCAACAACTCCTGCCTCGCCAAGTCTCGATAAATCCAATTTGAAAGTCCGGCCTGAGCCGAACATTCCCGGTCCACGAAACCGGTGTCATAAGCGCTAAGCGTGCTAAGATTTGAAACGAAGCCAAGACCAGCCATTCATGACCTGATGAGAATTGGTTCAAAAGTTTTGACAAAAGCCTGAATTGGATGGCTCAAATTGAATACAAACTGCCGCAATTCAGCTCGAAACGCCGCACCGCTATCCACCATTTGAGCCTATCGAAACGGTTGAAAGACCTGTAAAAAGGCGCTCGTCGATACGCTCCGACACGATCTGGAAAACCTGTGGTCACAATCCTTAACGCCCAACCGGCAAAACAAATCGAAGTTTCGGTTAATGCCGAACGGCCCTCAATTGCGGGTCTAGACCGCTCTGGCCTTGCCGAAGCTCTGGCCGCAATCGGCGTACCAGAAAAAAGCCGTCGCATGCGTGTGGCGCAGCTGTGGGGCTGGCTGTATGTGCGCGGCGTCCGCTCGTTCGACGAGATGAGTGATGTATCCAAGGATTTGCGCGCGCGCCTGGCAGACACCTACACACTCGACCGCCCCGAAATCGTCTCAGAGCAAGTCTCGGTCGATGGCACACGCAAATGGTTGATGCGCTTACCCCGCCGCGGTCGCGAACGCACCGCCCCCGAAGTCGAAACCGTCTACATCCCCGAAGCCGACCGCGGCACCCTTTGCATATCAAGCCAAGTCGGATGCACGCTCAATTGCTCCTTCTGCCATACCGGCACACAGCCCCTAGTGCGCAATCTAGAGGTCGAGGAAATAGTCGGCCAAATCCTGCTCGCGCGCGACCGGATCGGTGATTGGCCTGGCGCCAACGCTCCCGAAGACGGTCGCTTATTGCCCGAAACGGATCGCAAAATCACCAATATCGTGCTGATGGGCATGGGCGAACCACTTTACAATTTTGACAACGTCCGCCGCGCAATGGCCGTGGCAGCTGATGGCGATGGCCTCTCGGTTTCCAAGCGTCGCATTACGCTCTCAACCTCAGGCGTCGTGCCGGAAATCGCTCGTTGGGGTGCAGAATCCTCAACCATGCTCGCCATCTCGCTGCATGCCACCCGCAACGATCTGCGCGATGAATTGGTACCCATCAATAAACGCTACCCCATTGCCGAGCTTATGAACGCCTGCCGCTCGTATCCCGGCCTCTCCAATGCTCGCCGCATCACCTTCGAATACGTCATGCTAAAAGACGTCAACGACAGCCTCGACGACGCCCGCACCCTTGTTCGCCTCCTGTCTGGTATCCCCGCCAAGATCAACTTGATCCCCTTCAACCCTTGGCCAGGCTCGCGCTACCTGTGTTCCGACTGGGGCCAAATCGAGCGCTTCGCCGAACTGGTCAACCGAGCTGGCTACGCGAGCCCCGTTCGCACCCCTCGAGGGCGCGATATTCTCGCCGCCTGCGGCCAATTAAAAAGCGAAAGCACACGCCTCCGCGCCAGCGAACACATCAGCCCCCTTGTGTCCAAAACACCAGAAACAGCGCCCTGACGCGCTCATTGCAGCGATTCCAGCCCCCAACCAAGCTCGCGTGGTTAACCTAGCCTTAAAATACCATTGAGCTTGGCCGCTTATCGGGTTTAACTGTGCTTATTCATCAGCCCAACGGCATAAACGGGCCATCCGCATAAAGGGACAATCGAATGGGTTTAGTTCTCCGAGTATTGGTCGGTTTTGCCTTGGCATGCATTGCCGCTGGCCTCACGACTGTCCTCTTTGCATGGAGCCCGGCTGAGCTTGCCGGCATGCCTGGCGATCCGATGGAAAAGGTCGCTCTGATGTTTCCGCTCGCAACCCACGCCGCGATTTTCTCCGCCCCCTTTGCACTGATAGCCATTGCGCTTGGTGAATGGCAGCGTTGGCGTGACTGGGCCTACTACGCCGCCGCCGGCATGGTCATCTCAATGATCGGCTTCTTCGCCCAGTATCAAAGTGAGCAAACAAACCAAGCTTGGTCGATTGTCTCAAGCAATTACCCATTGATAGCGTTCTTAGCGTCGGGCCTCGCTGCAGGCCTCACATATTGGCTCTTCTCAGGCCGCCTTGTCGGTGTTTCGCACCACGACCACACGCACCATCATGGCAGCCACAACCACACAACTCCGGCGTCCGGAACCAACGCGCGCCGCTGATAGCGCTCGGCGGTGCCTCGCACACAATACGTGTTGGCACGAAGCAAACAAAAAGACCGCTCGGCCTTGGCTGAGCGGTCTTCTCTTTCTTAGTAACTCAGGCTGAGCCAAAACTCAGGTCCAAGCTTATTTCTTCGCCGGAGCAGCAGGAGCCGCCGGTGCAGCGGCAGCTGGAGCACCAGCCTTCGCAGGAGCAGCAGCAGGAACGGCGGTCGCAGCTGCCTTCTTATCTGCAGCCTTCTTCGCTACGCCAGCAACCTTACGGCAATAGGGCTTATCGGGCTGGCCCGTCGCCTTATTGACTTTCTTCGGCACGATCCAGCCGCAGCCAACTGGGCTCGTACCACAAGCGGCCTCTTCGAGACCCTTACACGCTGTCGGTGCAGCAGCCTTAGTCGCAGCGGCCTTCGGGGCTACGACGGCAGCAGGAGCAGCAGGTGCTTTAGCGGCAGGAGCCGGAGCGGCGGCAGGTGCCGCCTTCGGAGCTGGAGCCAGCTGAGCCGATGCAGTAGCAATCATCATGAGCGATGCAGCAATAGCCGAAGCGCCCAAACCAAATACTGTTTTGAATTTCACGGCAGTCATCTCCCATGGTGTTGATGCCTGCGACTACATATCACTAAAACTCATGCCGAAAACACGGCGTTGCAATGAATAATTGTTCACAACTTCCTGGCCCAGACGACCGCTTGGTCGAGCCTGTCATCGCCCCAAAAGAGCTCACCATCAGCCGTTCGAAAGGTCGGCGCGCCAAAGATCTGAGCGACCGCCGCAGCCTCGGTTTGAGCTCGCAATCGCCTTTTAATGTCGTCCGCACCAGAGCGCTCGAAAACTCTGGCAAAATCAAGGCTTAACTCAGACTTCTCCCCGGCCCGTCGCACCGCCTGTTCCAACGTCGATGCCGCGGAAATATCGCACCTTTCCCCGAATTCAAGTTTGAAAAGTTCAGGGGTAAACTGCCCAATCCACCCCTCTTCGAGGGCCACCAACGCTACCCGCGCAGCGCCAAGACTGTTTTGCGGAAACGGATCAGAACTGTGGAAAACTAGGCCACGCTCAGCCGCCAAGCGCTCCATATCGCGAATCATATACCGACCCTTAGTTGGATAAACGTTGAACGGCGATGATGCCCACCCCTGCGCCTTAAAGATCGGTCCTAGCAAAAATGGCCGATGCAAAACTTCAACGCCCGCCCTCTCTGCCAGAGGCTTGATCCGCATGGCCGAAAGATAAGAGTACGTCGACGCGAAATCGTACCAAAACTCAAGCGTTGGCTTACCCATGGTTCTCCCACTTCATCGCCCCGGCGGATCAAGATCAGTTTTAAAGGACTCAGCACGGGGCGGCCCCGACGGAAACCGAAACGACGCATACCGGATCGTCAACAACGCTAAGGCCAGCATCAGGATCGTCCCTGCCACCGCGATCACTTCCATCGGCGCCGTCGGCGAATGGTTGACCACGCCAATCATATGCCGTGTCACCGCTGTTATGGCCACGTAGATCAAGAACCGCACAGGCATATGATTGGTCTTAAAGTAGATCCCGACCATCGCCCCGATTTCAAGAAAGATGAATAGCAACAGCAGATCTTCGAGCGAAGCATGGGGCTTTTTCTGCATGATCTCGACAAATGAAGCGCCTGCCGACCACACCGTCGCCGCCCCGATGACAAACAATCCGGCATAATGAAACACATCAACAAGCAGTGCCCCAATCGGCCGCAACGCCTCGTGGAACCGCTCATTCACTCGCCCCACCGCCTCCAACCTATCGCCGTCGTTACCAGCCGCCATAAACCGCTCCCACAATATGCCGTGCTCAAAGCCTAAGCCTTGCCCACACTCCATTTCCCCCTATAGTGCGCCGCAAAATCAATCTCCCGCAATGGGTCGAAGCCATCGAAGGTGTCGCCATGTCCGTAGCCCAAACGTCCGCAGCCAAATCGAAAATCAAAAAAGTCGTCCTCGCCTACTCGGGCGGCCTAGACACTTCCATCATCCTCAAATGGCTGCAGGAAACCTATCAGGCCGAAGTCATCACCTTCACCGCCGACTTGGGCCAGGGTGAGGAGTTGAACCCAGCGCGCAAGAAGGCGGAACTTCTCGGCATCAAAAAAGAAAATATCTTCATCGAAGACATCCGCGAAGAATTCATTCGCGATTACGTCTTCCCAATGTTCCGCGCCAACGCCGTCTATGAAGGCGTTTACTTGCTCGGCACTTCCATCGCCCGCCCCCTCATCGCCAAGAAGCAAATCGAGATCGCCCGCAAGATGGGCGCCGATGCCGTCTGCCACGGTGCCACCGGCAAAGGCAATGATCAGGTCCGTTTCGAACTCAGCTACTACGCACTCGAACCTTCAATCAAAATCATCGCCCCCTGGCGTGAGTGGGCCTTCAAGAGCCGCGAACACCTGATCGAGTTCGCTGAAAAACATCAGATCCCCATTGCCAAAGACAAACGCGGCGAAGCCCCGTTCTCGGTCGACGCCAATCTCTTGCACTCCTCATCCGAAGGCAAAGTGCTGGAAGACCCGAACGTCGAAGCACCGCCCTATGTCTATCAGCGCACCATCTCGCCCATGGACGCGCCCGACAAAGTCACTGAGATCACCATCGGCTTCGGCAAGGGCGACGCCGTATCCCTCAACGGCCAGAAACTTAGCCCCGCCGAACTCTTCGCCAAGTTGAACGACCTCGGTCGCGACAACGGAATTGGTCGTCTCGATCTGGTTGAAAACCGTTTCGTCGGTATGAAATCACGCGGCGTCTACGAAACCCCCGGCGGCACCATCCTGCTCACCGCCCACCGTGCCATGGAAAGCATCACATTGGATCGCGGTGCCGCCCATCTCAAAGACGAGTTCATGCCGCGCTACGCCGAACTGATTTACAATGGCTTCTGGTTCGCCCCTGAGCGCGAGATGCTGCAAGCCATGATCGATAAGAGCCAAGAGCACGTCGAAGGTGAAGTCCGCCTCAAGCTCTACAAGGGCAACGTCATCGTCACCGGTCGCGACAGCAAAAAATCGCTCTATTCATCAACCCTCGTCACCTTCGAAGACGACAAGGGCGCCTACGATCAAAAAGACGCCGAAGGCTTCATTCGACTCAACGCCCTCCGCCTCCGCACCCTCGCCATGCGCAACAAAGGCGGTCAGCATTGAAGTCAGCACTAGCGGGCGAGGGGCTCTGTACCTTCGTTGAGTATGTCTAAACACCGTTTGTAACTGTAAAGC
>JABFRJ010000274.1 GCA_013141255.1 Hyphomicrobiaceae bacterium | reverse complement strand
GAAATCGACCAGCGCGTCGGAACAACGCAACGACGGCAAAAAATCAAGCACGGTCGCAAAAAGTGAAAAGCAAGATGATGACGATGACGATGCAACGCCCGCGAGCAGCGGCAAGAAAACGAATTCCAGCGATAGAACTGAGAAATCTGCCCAGTCAGCAAATAAAAAAGCCATCAAAGACCCAGACGACGATAAAGTCCCCGAAACAGTCGTTGAATGGTTTCAGAAACTGACGAAGTCGACGTCGTCAACCGAATCCGAGGCGACGGACAAGGTGTCGGCGAAGTCGGCACAATCCAACGCGCAACCGTCGAAAGAAGCGGCAACCAAAGAATCGTCGACGAAAACCGCGCAACAAACGCAACAAGCAAAGTCGCAGTCCACACAAAACGCCACAACCAAGGCACCGCAAGTGCAACGCGGTAAGCCCGTTGATCTGCCCGCGATGCCATTTGCACGCCCCGAGATGCTGGCCTCGCGTTTGTCTCCGAGTGCGCTCGCACACGCGCAAAAACTGGGATTTACGAAGGTCGGCGTCGTATCGATGTCGAGTGCTGGAATTAGTGCAACCCGCCTATCGGCACCTGAAGGTTTGACCGCTGCAGCCGCGCGCGACATGCTGCAACGACTTGCTCCAGATGGTACGTTCGCCGACAATGTAAAGTATCGGATCTATCGAACTGCGACAGGTGTCACAGCGCCAGGGCAAGAGAAGCCTAAGCAAGACAGGTCTGGGCAAGAGAAGTCTGGGCAAGACAAGTCAGGCGTTGAAAAAGCCATATCATCCCGGCCGATGGCAACGCCGTGTGGCACCGATCGCTGCTACGGCGGCTCGATTATCAAATGGACGATGCAGCATCAGTCCTGCGCCGCGGCCCTACGTGTCGGCATCATCGATACAGGCTTTGACGCGACCCACCCCTCGCTCCGTCTCCAACGCATCCAAAGCAATAGTTCTCAACGCAGCGCAGCAACACAAGCGCCGAATTGGCACGGTACCGGCGTTGTTGGGCTATTAGCCGGCGATCCTCAAAGCGCGACGCCGGGCCTTATCCCAGGTGCTCGCTTCTTAGTCTCAGATATATTTTTCGCCGACGCCGACGGACAGCCCGCAAGCGACACGGCAAGTCTAATCCAAGCGCTGGATTGGCTCGATAAGCGTGGCGCACAAATCATCAATATGAGTCTGTCAGGACCGCACGACGATCTGCTCAAGCAGGCCATCTCGGCCTTGTCGCGCAAGGGTATCATGTTCGTCGCTGCCGCCGGCAATGACGGCCCAACCGCGCCACCCAGTTATCCCGCCGCTTACGACACTGTGATTGCAGTGACAGCAGTCAATACTGAATTACGCAACTACCGTCACGCCAGCCGCGGCGATCACATAGATTTGGCAGCTCCGGGCGTGGATATTTGGTCCGCGCTGCCAGGTGAGCGGGCCGGTTACCACTCGGGTACGTCCTTCGCTGTGCCATACGTAACAGCCGTGCTCGCAAGTATGTATCGCTCACTGCCCGGCAAGACCAAACAGGAATTCTTGCGGCAAGTATCAACGACGGATCTCGGTCCGCCTGGACGAGACCCCATCTATGGACAGGGACTAGTTCTTGCGCCCACAAGCTGTAGCACGCCAGTCACGCCCGTAGCTCAGGCACGACCATCCGTTGCGGCAACACCTGTTGCAAAGGCCTCAAAACCAGAAGCTCCCATTGCCACGGCATCTAGTCCACCAGCATCAAGCTCGACGCCGTTATCTGCGACACGCAGCGCGACCACGTCGCCAGCCTCGGTGTCTCCCTCAAGCCTGTCGCTGCAGCCCCAGTCTGCACGATAGAAAATGCAAACATCTATCTGCTTCGACGCTTCATTCTGGCGGTGTCAGCACCGCTGTTGCGACCAGTGCTGCGAACACCTGCCGCACTGAAGCACAGCACCACGCCCAGCCGTGTTGACCAAACGCAAGAAGCCCACCCTGCTCGTTGCTTCGTGCGGGGTGCCGAAGCTAAAGCTGGGTGGGCTCTTGATGGGGTATGCATGGTCAAAGAGGGCGAGACCATACACACCGCAGAGTGACGCCGCGCGTGCGGGGCGCGCTTCGTCAACTTGATTTCCGTGGGCCGTTACCTCGTGCGGGGTGAGATAGCGACCCACGGTTAACAGGAGTAGTCGGCTATTCCCCCAGCCAACCGTGCGCGATCACTCGCGCCTCCTGATCTGCTTGAAACATATCGCCAACAATCATCCGCTCAATGGCGGCGTCGACGACGTCTGATTTCGGTGCGCCGGCAGGAACCACCCCGCCAGCCGCAGTGGGTTTGTTTGGAGCGGGCGCGTAGGCCTCAACGGTCCATCGTCCACCACCATCGCGGCAGCCAATGCCCGTGTGTCGCTGTCCTGTCTGCACAATCAACTCGTACTCGCGGCAAAAGCCATGCGTCGCCGCAGGTCCATTTGCAGCAGCCTTAAACGTAGCAAGCACCTTGAGAGAGCTAAAATTTTTGCCGCCAACAGCACGGTGAACTTGCCCACTTGGCGACGCCTCAAGCACACGTTGCAACGCACCGTGGGCAACAATTTTACCATCACTCAACGCCACAAGCTGATCGTTGGATCTGCTCAGGTTGTTTGCGTCGCGTGCCATCCAACCAGCGGAAGCGCCAACCACTAATACCGCCGTCGCCGCGACGGCATTAGGAAACGTCAGTTGCGCTTGCAGCCAGGACGTAAAGTCATGCCACGCACGACGCGACGGTGAAAGCGCAACGGCAGCTCGTGTCGGTGCTCCCATCACGAGCTTGACCAGATGCTCCGGTACAGGCTCCCGCATCGGTTGGTCAAATAGTCCGCCCAACACGTCACGCGACGATTGAAACGCTTGCAACCGAGTTCGAAGCTCTGGATCGTGCATAATCAATTCTTGAAGACGTGTGTGTTCGATTGAGTCGAGCTCAAGGTCGGCGAATGCCATCAACAATTCATCGGAGATTTCGGTCATGGCGTATCCCCGTTTTGAGTGTTTCTGGCGTGTTCAAATTCGAAGCTGTAGGAGTCGCAGGTGACGCAACAGTCAAAGACAAATTGAGGCTGCGGCGCGCACGTGATAGACGGCTCATGACAGTGCCGATGGGAAGTTGCAGCGCGTCAGCTGCTTCTTTGTAAGAGAGACCATCAACACAAACCAAGGCGATAAGAATTTGTTGGTCCTGGGGTAACTTAGAAATACCCCTGCTCACCTGCGCCAAAGTCGACCTTTGCTCGATAACGTCGCGACCATCGCTGCCCGCGATTTGAGCGAAGCCATCAATATCAACAACCTCGCCTCTGGTTTTTCGCGCCCGCATCCGGTCATACCAAGCATTTTGGGCAATGCGATACATCCAGCTGTCCAACCGTGTTCCAGGTTGCCATTGTTCGGCTTTACTCAATGCCTTCACGCATGCCTCCTGCACCAAGTCGTCTGCCTGATCGAGATCGCCGGTCAAGGCGTAGGCGAACCGCCGTAGTCGCGGCAGAAGTTCAACTACTCCTCGTTGGAATTCATTGTTCAATCGACGCCCTCCCCGTCAGGCAGTGTAAAAACGGCATGGTTCAAGTTCTATTCCGTGACGTCGTTCGAAGAATTTTGTTACGCCAGAAAAATATCGGAACATGCTAAGCGGCTAGCGTCCCAGTTGCCCTTGACGCCTGCAATCGGCCCACGAGGTCGACATGCAACTAACGGCAGCCCTGTCAATATAATTCGGTCAAGCTGTTGGCATTATGTCGGCGCGGCCTGCATTTGTGGCAGCGATCCTAGGCCTGGAAGGCTTACACGGCGCTGACGGGCGATCGTTTGACCCGTCGGGTTAAACATTTATGCCAACCGTGCGGCCAACTTGATCTGCGTTTACTTTCAATCAAACCATAAAAAACATCGCAATATTTACGTCGCCATTCAGCCTAATCAAGCATCCCGACGGCTCACGAGAGGTTATGCTTGTGACCCGTCCTTGACCTGCTACTATCCCACCAAGCGATTTGCTTCAGTGGCCTGATGCGGTGGAAATGCTGGTGTTTGCTGGCGAGCTACCGATACCCAGGTGCCGGAGGATTAAATAAGTGAAGGTACCCAGCCAGGAGCCGGGGCCCCAATCATCCGATGGCACGCCCGCCGGATCTGGAGCCACGGCCACAAGCGGATTATCAAATGCTGCCAGCGGCCCTACGGACGTGGGCGTGAGTGCGCGAGCACCCCTAGGCTTTGTCAGTGGGCATACGAGGGTTAACAACACTCCCGCCGCAGACATGTCTGACGATCAACCCGACCGCCGTGGTGCAGGCCACGGTCCGACGTACGCAGCCCTTGATCTCGGCACCAACAATTGCCGCCTGCTCGTCGCCCGACCCTCCCGTCGCGGCTTCAAAGTTATCGACGCTTTCAGCCGCATCATTCGCTTAGGCGAAGGCGTAACCGCCACTGGCCAACTCGGCGAAACCGCCATGACGCGTACCATGCAGGCGCTTCAAGTCTGCGCCGCAAAAATGGCGCGTCACAAGGTCGACCGCTCGCGGTTGGTCGCCACCGAAGCCTGCCGCATCGCCCACAACGCCCCAGCCTTTCTCGATCGCGTAGAACGTGATCTCGGGCTCGACATCGAAATTTTGAGCCACGAAGACGAAGCCCGTCTTGCTGTGTCTGGTTGTGCGTCTTTGATCGATGCCGATGCTGATTTGGTACTAGTGTTTGATATTGGCGGCGGCTCGTCGGAGTTAATCTGGCTTGATTTTGCCGCCCATGCCGGTGCTGGCGGACGCGGTCCAAGCCGCACTTTGGCCGACCGTGTTGATGTGCAAAATGCAATTCTCGCTTGGACCTCGTTGCCGGTGGGTGTTGTCACGCTCGCTGAGCGGCTTGGTGGCCGTTTCATCGCGCGGCCCGAGTTTGAGGACATGGTAACATACGTCTCAAATCTCGTCGCACCCTTCGAAGCCAAAGCCGGCGTCAATGGCATGATGCACAACCGCCGCGTTCATTTGCTCGGCACCTCAGGTACCGTCACCACAGTCGCAGGCGTGCACCTTGGTCTCCCCCATTATGATCGCAGCCGCGTCGATGGCTGCTGGATCACAACTTCGGATGTCCGCAGCGTCACCAACAAATTGCTCGACTCAAACTACGATCAACGCGTGGCCGAGCCCTGCATCGGTCGTGAGCGCGCTGATCTGGTGCTCGCAGGCTGCGCTATTCTTGAAGCCTTGCTGCGTACCTGGCCAAGTGAACGTCTGCGCGTTGCTGATCGCGGTCTGCGCGAAGGGATTTTGGCCTCACTTATGAGCGAGGACACCCGCCCTGGAGGCGATCCGAGACGGGATCCGACACGCGACCTGAGACGGGATCAACGCTAACAATGAAGAACACGACCAAAGGTCCATCAAAGGGACCATCTAAGCCCCACACTGCTAGACCTAAGACAGCTAAGCCCAAAGCGCCCAAGGCCAAAGGCTCCGGCATGGTCGCGGGGCAAGTCGGCAGCGCTCAGCGACAGTTGAAAGTGCGCGTCAAGCACGCCCATAAGCGCTCAGTTTCCTCCAATCGCTGGCTCGAACGCCACATCAACGACCCCTACGTTGCCGCCTCCAAGCGTGACGGTTTTCGCTCGCGCGCGGCCTACAAGCTGATTGAAATCGACGACAAATATCGCGTCCTGAAGCGCGGTCATCGCGTCATCGACCTGGGTGCAGCGCCCGGTGGTTGGGCCCAGATTGCAGCCGAACGCGTCGGCGCCGCCGAGTCTGGATCTAATGCCGGACAAGTGGTCGCAATCGACTACCTGCAGTTTGATCCGATCCCAGGTGTGGTCATCTATGAACTCGATTTCCTCGACCCCACCGCGCCCGAAAAGTTGAAATCGCATCTACGCGATGGTCGCGCCGACGTCGTGTTGTCTGACATGGCCGCGCCGACGACGGGTCACACCCGCACCGACCATATTCGCATCATGGGGCTGGCCGAAGCCGCCATTGAATTCGCCTGCGAAGTGCTGGAGCCCGGCGGCGCGTTCATCAGCAAAGTTTTCCAAGGTGGAACTGAAGGCGAATTGTTGAATTTATTGAAACAGCATTTCGCTGTCGTCCGCCACGTCAAGCCGCCCGCCAGCCGCGCCGAAAGCGCGGAGCTGTATGTCATCGCCACAGGCTTCCGCGTCACCAAGCGCTGATAGTCTATCAGCGCCAACGGGCAGCGGTCGAGGAACACCACAATGTGGCGCATATGGTTCGCGGCCTGCTTTTGGGGCTTTAACTGGGCGGCTGTTCGCCTCTTGCTCGATGGCGTCAGCCCCTGGACCTTACGTGCCATTGGTCTGTCTGGCGGCTTTGCAGTCCTTTCCTCGCTCGTGCTCATCACGGGTCGCTCAATGGCGTTGCCGCGCGCATCAATACCCGGCGTTCTCATCGGCGGAGCGCTCAATATCACGGCCTTCAACATCTTCGCCGTCTTCGCGCAGCTCTCCATGCCAACCTCGCGCGCTGCCATCGTCACTTTCACCATGCCGCTATGGGCCGCGCTCTTCGCTTGGATCTGGTTACGCGAACCCATTGATCGCGTCCGCGCTCTGTCTCTAACAGTCGGTGCGTTTGGCTTAGGCCTACTGTCGGTCGCGTTCTGGCCGACACTCGCGCGTGGTGGCATCCCGTGGGGCTTACTCTACGCGCTGGGTGCCGCGATCTGCTGGGCACTCGGCACGGTCTATTTCAAAAAGCAGCCCATGGCAGGTGATCCCCTGGCCGCCATCGCCTGGCAGGTCGGTGTCGGAGCGGCGGCTTGCATCCTTGCCATGCTGGCCTTCGAAACCCCGCGCATCGATCTCTCCGACCCAAAACGCATGGCGGCCCTCGCCTACCACATCATCCTGCCGCAGGGGCTGGTTTATGTGGTCTGGTTCGGGCTCTTGGCGCGCGTGCCCGCGTCAACTGCCGCCTTGGGCACATTGCTCATTCCGATATTCGGCGTGATCGGTGCCATTGTGATCTTGGGCGATTGGCCAACCCCACTCGACGTCGGCGGTCTTGCCCTCATCTTGGCCGCAGTCGGTGGCGACGCACTCTGGCGGCGTCGGTCCCGCTGAATTTGCCCCCTTGTTAACTATTGCAGCCGACGGCCCGTTTGCCATACCACTCGCCACGGCCTAAGTAATCGCCTGGACCGGGGAATCCCCACAGGCCCAAATAGCTTGAGCCCAAATAACTTGAGGACTAGCCATGTTTAAAACGACCCTTGCCGCCGCCCTAACGGTGGCACTGCTGAGCGGTGGCGCTCAAGCGCAAACAACGCCCGCCGTACCAACTGCGAAGTCCGCGTCCGGTGCAACCATCCCAGCAGCGCCCGCCGTAGTGGCCGCCGCAGCCGCCTCTATGGCTGACTGCACCCAAACCGCAGATCGCGCCAAAGCACTCACCGCTTGCACCGCCGTTTTGAAAGATGCCGGCAAAGACTATCCCAAGATTGCCAGCGCCTACACGGCACGCGCCGCCGCCCAAGACGCCGCAGGCAAACCCAAAGACGCGCTCTCAGATTTGACCCGCGCACTCGTTGCCGATCCAAAGAACGCCGACCTCTGGACCAAGCGCGCCGACGTCCGCGCCAAGCTCGGCCAACGCATTCGTTCGGCCGCCGATTACTCAGTCGCCCTCAAGTATGACCCAAAGAAACTTTCCGCTCTCCTCGGTCGTGGCGACATGTACCGCCAGCTAGGCATTCTGCCCAAGGCCATTACTGACGCCACCGAGGCCCTGAAGCTCGACCCTAAGAGCGCCAGCGCCTACGCCAACCGCGCCTACGCCCTTGTCCGCTCGAGCAAAGATGCCGACGCAGTCAAAGACGCCGACGAAGCCATCAAGCTCGACGCCAAGTCGGTTCAGGCCTATCTGGCTCGCGGCATTGCGAAGATGAAGTCGGACAAGACGGCCGCCACAGCTGACATCAAAAAAGCTCTTGAGCTTGATCCGAAGTCGACCATCGCGGCCAGCGTGCTGAAGCAACTTGGTGGTTGATCAGACCACATCGGATAGTTGTAAATATTAAAATGGGGGACCACTAGTCCCCCATTTTTGCTTGAGCGCGGTCGGATAGGTGTGAAGCGTTGATCCGACAAATCGCGCGATAAAACATGGTGCTAGAGCATGATCGAGATTTGATCAAAAACAGTTCCCCCTTGTCGTCTGCGCATCGGCCCACCGTCAAATGCGCACGCCATCGATACGCCTCGGCCCGCCATCTAGCCGGATTTGAGCGCTTCGACTAAGAAAGCACAGGGATATGGTCTGTGCGGTCCACCCACAACCAAGGGGAAATGGGGATGTGGAGAAAAATCGTCAAAACATTGGCACCGTCGATCGCCAATAAATTTGATACCTCGGACGAATATTGGAAACGCCGTTACCGATTTGGTGGTCATTCGGGCTCAGGCTCTCGTGGCGATAGCGCTCGCTACAAGGCCGATACGCTCAACACATTTGTAACGACGCACGCCATCCGCTCCGTTGTCGAACTCGGTTGTGGTGACGGGCAGAATTGCGCACTTTACGATGTTCCGCACTATCTCGGTTTGGATATTTCAAGCCATGCGCTAGGCCTTGCAAAAAAGCGCTGTAGCGATAAGCCAGGGTTTCAATTCGCACTCATAAACGATCCGAGCCCCTTGGCCGTTGCAGCGTTGGCGCACACACACCAAGGGCACTTGACGACAGATCTAAGTCTATCATTTGATGTCATGTTTCATTTGATTGAAGACGATATTTACCGCCGCTACCTACAAACGCTGGGATTGCTATCGGCAAGGTACTGTCTGATTTACGCCACTGACCACGATGAAGTGGAGGCGGCTCACGTCCGTCACCGTCATTACAGCGATGACTTTGTCGCAATGAACTCGGGGTGGCGCTTGCGCGACCGACTTCAAAATCCGATCTACGGTCCGGAATGGCCGCAGCGCCCACATTTCTGTGTCTTTGAGCGCACGTAGTTAGGGCCATACGAACCCGCCTGAAGTCGTCGCGACTAATACATAACATCGCCCCGGTTCAGACCAACACGGTTCAGACCAACGTGGCTCAAACAACGAAGCGCGCTCTCAAATGCCCAATGCAAGTGACCTACCCACGCCCGAACGCATCGCAATCGAAGCCGAGCATGGGTTAAAGATCATCGCCAAGTGGGCCACACTTTTACTCCCCATCGCATTCGCGGCGGGCAGTAAGCCATCCGACGTGATATGCAGTATTATAGCCATTACTTTTCTTGCGCACTGCATAACCACACGCAATTTTTCTTGGGTGCACCAAGACTGGCTGAAAATTCTGGCTCTACTCTGGGTATACAATTTGGTGCGCGGCGCGTTCGCTGAAACTCCCATCCAAGGTATTCTGGAAGCCCTGGCATGGTCGCGGTTTCTGTTACTTGCCGCAGCCCTTGGAACCTGGATATTGATCGACGCCGCGTGGCGTCACAAGTTTATGCTGTCGGTAACCGCAGTCTCCGCATTCCTCGCGTCAGACGCAATTTTCCAATACATCGTTGGCGTCGATGTTTTTGGCATTCCATATGTCAGTGGTGACGCCGAACTCGGCGTCCGTTTGACGGCCTCAATCGGCAAAGTATATGTCGGCGCTGCCCTCAGTTGGATGTTTCTGCCAGCAGCTCTCGGTCTCTACGCGCTCAATTACCGGATCGCGAGTGCCGCCTTTGCCGGCCTCTGTTTGCTCGCGATCCTGTTAACCGGTGAACGCATGGCCACGCTCGCGGCCCTCGCCGCGTTCGCACTCGCCCTTCCGTTTTTGCGTCTGAGCCGTCGGACTTTGACCACGATTGCCCTCGTCACAATTGTTGGTGTTGTCAGTTTATTGGCTCTGCGTCCCAACCTCTACGAACGGCAAGTCCGCTCGATGCTCGCCATGGCCCAGAACGTCGGCGGCAATGCCTATGGCATCATTTGGAAACGCTCGCTGCATATTGCCTCTGAGCATCCGATCTTCGGCATTGGCATGGGGCAATTTCGCACCGAATGTCGTAAGCCAATGTATGGCCCCTATGATGCATCGGACCGGAATAAGAGCTTTTATTGCGACGCCCACCCGCATCACATCTATTTGGAGTGGATGGTCGAAGGCGGTCTTGTGGCGGTTAGTCTTTTCGCTCTTGGGGTCGGTGCGCTCTTCCGTCGCCTTCTTCAGCATATGTTGGCGTCGCCACGCAACCTAGTGCTCATTGGTGCAAGCTTGACGTTGGCGATCCGCCTCTTCCCATTCTCGACCTCACCTGGGCTGATGCGAGCCTGGGCCGCTATCCCACTCTGGATGATGATGGGGTGGGCATTCTCATACGTC
>JABFRJ010000032.1 GCA_013141255.1 Hyphomicrobiaceae bacterium | reverse complement strand
AGGCCGATTCAACCAAGTTGCAAAAGCACTCCATCCACTCATCAACAGCTAACACGCGGAGAGAAATTGAGTTTTTGGCGCAATCCCACGCGCAATAAAGAGCCGCTAAACAATTGACGCGACCCTCACCTGTTGACTGAAGCGACAGACGCGGACCTCACTTGGCCAACTCAGACACCTCCAGCCAATACCCGCCCAACGCGAAAACACTGTACAGCCCACAACTTAATTCATACAATTTTAACTATTCTGAACGGGCGACTGTTTTGCGTGGGGTATGGGGATGTACGGCAACCAGTGGGCGCGTAGGGCGAGGTCAATTTTGACCGTCTTGTTTGTGGTCACATTATTGGCAGCGCTTCTTATTCTCTTGTCTCAGACAGGGCTATTCGGAACGGCAAGCAAAGTTCTCGTCAAAGATTGGATCGACAATGCCATCGATGTTTATGTCTCAGACTCTTATTATTTGCGAACAACACTCGCAGCAGTAAGCGCGGCGCTTGCATTTATGGGCGCCGTTTTCACACTAGCCTTAAACTGGCACTACAATGAACTCCAGTTGCCCAATCGAATAAAAGAAGCAGTCGAACAGGACGGACAATTGGAACGACCTGTACTTAAAGAAGCGCTTTCGTACGCCCGATTGCATCCAATAACGGAAAGCAGGGTAGAATCATCGTCGACCGCCACAACTTGGATGCGGTTCAAACGTCTCTTCACAGCAAGCACAATCGAGCACCAAACAACACAACTTGCCGCGTCGCTTGACGAGACCCAAGCTCAGTTTGGCGCTATTAAAAGTGCATTCGAATTTACGCGCGAAAAACTTATCACCACCTATCTCGTTCGAGGTTTCCAAAATGCTACGCTCGACGATACGATAGCACTGGCTGAATTTACAGCAGCAACGCGTGCTGATCCAGGTGACTGGCGAGCACTGAGCGCAGCAGCCGGCTGCTTGCGGAGAATGCGGCGAGATAACGAGGAACTAGCAACCCTCAACGTCTTGCTTGACGTCGCAAATAGGAATTCGGAATTGCTGCAAGCTCAGACATTGCGGCGACAAGCAGAAATTCGCAGCGGTCGACAACATCCGGAGGAATTGAATGAAGCTCGTAAACTGCTTGTGACAGCACAAAAACTCTTAGGTGATCGACGAGCACCAAACGATGAATTCACACTGGAGATAGGGCGCAATGCAACATTGTACTGCGAAATTCAGATTGCACGCAGTAAAACGGGAAACTTATCCGGCAGAGTAACCGAAGCTGTTGAAATCATGAAGGGAGTAAAAACACAAACTCTCCCAGATGAAATGGGCGGTGCCGCGTATGGTGAGCAACGGGCTCACACAATGAAAAGATCCTATGAAGGCCAAGATCTATCTGACGAAGATTTGTCTTTGGAAGATAAGTAGAAAATTACCTGAGCCCCCAAACGTACCCGATACTCATGCCAACGACGAAGGCAGCACCACTCGTCCAAGCCGCATTCAACACCGTCGACATCATCGCACTTGCTTGCGCCGTGGCCCCACCACCGAGCCGCGCGATAACGCCGTCATGATTGCTCATCGAGATTAGCATCAAAACACACGCCGATGCCACAATCGTCCAGGGCGACAAACCAAAGCCGCCCGCGACGCAGCTCGCCAAAATAGCGCAGTATGCCAAAATGCCTTTGCGATCGAACATGATTTTCCCTTTCGGGTCGTACGAACGCATGCACAAGTTGCATCGACCTAGTCTGATTCGCGGCTTCAAAACTGTCATCCAAATCACTTGCCCACAATCTTGGGGCGATCGTGTGAACAGTCGACTCGCCCCAGCCCCACACCCAAGCCATGCACCAAGATCGTTTGGCGCACGCCCATCGGCTGCTACGGTCGGCCCAACTGCTCGCCGATTCCTACCGATCCACCACTTATCCCCCCAACCATCATGTCCCTGCCCACCATCCTAATCCTCATCGCGGGCGCTCTCGCCGGTGGCTTCGTCTCGGGGCTGGCCGGGTTCGGCATGGCACTCGTCACGCTCGGCATCTGGCTCCACGTCGTTGCCCCCGAAGTCGCTGTAACCGCTATTCTCATCTGCTCAGTCGTGGCCCAAGCCTCCACCATCCGCACCATCTGGCATGTGCTTGATCCCAAACGCGTGCTGCCCTTCATCATCCCTGGACTTGTCGGCGTTCCACTCGGCTCGATGCTGCTCGGCAGCGTCGAACCCGGCCTATTCAAACAGGCGATGGGCTATCTCTTGATCGCCTTCTCCACTTTCATGCTCACCTGGCGTCGCCCTATGCGCATGACCTGGGGTGGTAAACCTGCCGACGCCGTCATCGGCTTCATCGGTGGCATCATGGGCGGTTTTGCCGGACTATCCGGCCCCATGCCGACGATCTGGGCCACGCTGCGTGGCTGGTCCAAGGACGAAAAACGCAGCGTCTTTCAGGCTTTCAACATCACCATGCTCGGCGCGGCCCTGCTCGCCAATACCGTCGCCGGCCGTTTGACCAACGCCACCCTTATGGTCGCTGCCATCGCCGTGCCCGCCGCTCTAATTGGAGCCCGCGTCGGCGTTTACACCTACCCCCACCTCTCCGATCGCCGCTTTACCGACATCGTCCTCGTGCTCATGGGCCTATCCGGCTTGTTCCTGATCACGTCACATTGAACGCCGTATAAAGTTAGTTACCGTTAAAACCACACAAATCGCTGCATAGTCGCCCCGTTTACCCAAATCTGGCGCGTAACCCAAATTAGGTCTTTTCGCGGCAAACCGACGGGCAACTTATCCCCGCCCGTTGAAGTTAGGATACACTGTAGCCCGCAGCCTTACTGCCCTCGATCCGGGCGCCGACGCCTAAAGGACACCGAAGTGACCACACTGCTGAAACGCCTGATTGCCCTCCTCGTCGCAGCCTCCGCCGTGGGCGTCGTCTATTACGCCTCAACCAAGGGCACCACCCAAGTGGCACAGGGTCAAAAGGGCCAAAAGGGCGGCGCGGGCAAATCCGCTAGCGGCAATGGCGAAGGCAATGCCCCCACACCTGTTCTCGTCGAAGCCGCACGCCTCGCCGACGTCCCCGTCACGCTTGAAGGCGTCGGCTCCGTCAAAGCCCTCAACACCGTTACAGTCAAAGCGCAAATCGAAGGCAAAATCACCAAGATCGCCTTCAAAGAAGGCCAGCAAGTTAAGAAAGGCGATGTGCTCGTTGAAATCGACGACACCACCTTCCGTGCCGCCCGCGACCAAGCCGCCGCCAAACGCCAACTTACAGCCACCCAGCTCGAAAACGCCAAGCGCGATTTAACGCGTTACAACTCCGTCGCTTCAGGCGTCATCGCACAGAAGACCGTCGACACCCAACGCGCCCAGGTCGCCCAACTCGACGCCCAATTAAAAGCTGACGACGCCGCCATAGCCAGCACTGAAGCCGTATTGAACTATGCCGTCGTCCGCGCCCCGATCGATGGTCGCACAGGCCTGCGCCAAGTCGACGAAGGCAACATCGTGCGCGGCTCCGACGCCTTGGGCCTCGTCGTCATCACACAATTGCAGCCGCTCGCCATTCTGTTCACGCTGCCTCAACAACAATTGTCACAAGTCGTCAGCGCACAAAACCGCACCCCCGTCGCCGTCGAAGCCCTCGACAGCGATAATAAGCGCGTCCTCGATCGCGGCTCCCTCCTGGTCTACGACAACCAGATCGACCCACAAACCGGCACCGTCCGCATGAAGGCCGAGTTCCCCAACGCCAACCTGCAACTCTGGCCCGGCCAATTCGTCAACGTGCGCCTGCTCGTCGACACACTCAAAAACGTCGTCGTCGTGCCCACGCCCGCCATTCAACGCGGCCCCAACGGCGCCTTCGTCTTTGTCATGAATGGCCCCGACAAAGTCGCGATGAAAACCGTCACCGTCGCCCAACAAACCGACACGCTATCCGTCGTGACTGCAGGCCTCGCCTCAGGCGATCAAGTTGTCACCACCGGCTTCGGCCGCCTGCAAGACGGCGCCCGCGTCTTCGTCAGCCCCCCTGATACGCCACGCGCACCCGGGACTGCAGGCACCACCGCACCGACGGTTAGCAACGACCAACGCGCCCGTTTCGCCCGCATCCGTGAGGCCTGCGCCACCGAACTGCAAACCCACTGTGCCTCAACCCCGCGCGACCAAATCCGCCAATGCCTCGAGACCAACAAATCGAAGTTTGGCGCACCCTGCCAAGCCACAATCGACGCAGTGGCGGCTTCGACGACGAACGCACCAAACATATCCGACACAACCGCAAAGAAGGCTGACACAGACAAAACCGTGGAACGCCGCAAGCGCCGCGAAGGCGCGGACGCAGCCGCCACGCCGTCCGCAATCGCCCCGACAGGCACCGTCCGATGACAATGTCGCAGCTCCCCCCTCCGCCGGGCAAACTCGACATAGATCAAAGCGACGGCAGCAACGCCTTCGCCGGCGTATCCGCGCCTTTCATTATCCGCCCCATCGCCACCACCCTGCTTGCCTTCGCCGTCGTACTCGCGGGTTGGCTCGCCTACATGCGTCTCCCCGTATCGTCGCTGCCTCAAGTGGACTTCCCCACGATCCAAGTGACGACCCAATTGCCTGGCGCCAATCCCGACACGATGGCCAACCTCGTCACCGGACCGCTTGAGCGTCAGCTCGGCCAAATCCCCGGCGTCGCTACCATCACCTCAACCTCGTCCTACGGCATCAGCCAGATCACCTTGCAATTCGTCCTTGATCGCGACATCGACGCGGGCTCGCAAGACGTGCAGTCCGCCATCAATGCGGCAAGCTCAACGCTGCCCCGCACGCTGCCCTATCCACCTACCTATGCCAAAGTAAACCCGGCAGACACCGCCATCGTCACGCTGGCGCTCACCTCGCCCAGCCGCACTCTGCGTCAAATGTCGGACCTTGCCGACACCATGATCTCACAGCGCATGTCGACAATCTCTGGCGTCGGTCGTGTCACCATTGAAGGCGGCATCAAACCCGCCGTCCGCATCCAAGCCGATCTCGCGCGCCTCTCGTCCTATGGCCTCTCCATGGCCGACCTGCGCAACGCCATTATCGGCGCCAACGTCTCCGGCCCGAAAGGCTCACTCGACGGCACCTCGCAATCCTACACCATCGCCGCCAACGATCAGATCACCAACGCCGCCGCCTACAAATCGGTCATCATCGCCTATCGCAACCAAGCGCCCGTGCTGCTGACCGATGTCGCCGACGTCATCGATGGGCTTGAAAACACGCGCGTCGGTGGCTGGTATCAGGGCCAACCCGCCGTCATCATCAACGTCCAACGCCAGCCCGGTGCCAACGTCATCGAAACCGTACAGCGTCTCAAATCAGAGTTGCCGCGTCTCGAACGCTCCATGCCGACCGATGTCAAACTCACTCTTGTGCACGATCGCACCGAGATGATCCGCGCGTCGATTAAAGACGTGCAATTCACCCTCGTCCTCGCCACCATCCTCGTAGTCCTCGTAGTCCTGGCCTTCCTCCGTTCGACCCGCGCGACTATCATCGCCGGCGTCGCCCTGCCCGTATCATTGATCGCGACGTTCGGCGTCATGTGGCTGGCGGGCTTCAGCCTCGACAACCTCTCTCTGATGGCGTTGACCATCGGCACCGGCTTCGTCGTCGACGACGCCATTGTCATGATCGAAAATATCGTCCGGCACTTGGAGGACGGCGAAAGTCCAATGGAAGCCGCCATGAAAGGCGCGCGCGAAATCGGCTTCACCGTCATCTCGCTGACGCTGTCGCTCATCGCCGTCTTCATCCCACTGCTGTTTATGACCGGCCTCATCGGCCGCATGTTCCGCGAGTTCGCATTAACCCTCACTATCGCGGTCATCGTCTCAGCCATCGTCTCGCTCACCCTCACGCCAATGATGTGCGCCCGCGTCTTGAAGGCGACCGGAAAGCCGCACGGATCAGGCGCGACTGTTGATACCGAGAGCGGCTTCTACATGCGCACCCTTCGCTGGGTGCTCAACCACCAAACCGCGACGTTGGTCTTCACGCTCTTCACTTTCGCTCTCACCGCTTGGCTCTACATCGTCATGCCCAAGGGACTTCTGCCAGCACAGGACACCGGCCTCGTCACCGCCGTGCTTGAAGCCGGGCCCGAAACATCCTTCGAGGAAATGTCGCGCTTGCAAACCCGCATCGCAGACCAATTCCGCAAAGACGTAGACGTCGCTTCCGTGGTTTCGCTCGTCGGTGTAAGCCAACTCAACACCACGCCCAATGCCGCCAACTTCAAAATCATCTTGAAACCGCGTGCCGAACGTAAGTCCACAGCCCCCGCCGTCATGCGCCGCCTCGAACAAGCAACCAACCAGATCGCCGGAACGCGCCTGTTTTTCCAAGCCGTCCAAGACGTGCAGATCGCCACCCGCGCCTCGACGGGACAGTATCAATTCACCCTCACCGGCTCCGACCAGATCGAAGTCAATAGTTGGGCTAACAAACTAGCGGCCAACCTCTCCACAACCAATCTGTTCCGCAACGTCACCACCGACACGCAGGACGGCGGCCTACGCGCTCTCGTCCGCGTTGATCGCGAAACCGCCGGTCGTCTCGGCGTCTCCATGCAATCGATCAACGACGCCCTCAACGACGCCTTCGGCCAGCGTCAGATTTCAACCATTTACGCGCAGTCCAACCAATACCGCGTCGTGCTTGAAGCCCAACCCGCCTATCAGTCCGACCCCGCAGCTCTTGGCCGCGTTTATGTGCCCGGCCTAGGCGGCGCGCAGGTTCCATTGAACTCGCTCGCCAAGATCGAACGCATCACCGCGCCGCTCGCAATTAATCACCAAGAACAATTCCCCGCAGCCACTATCGCTTTCGACTTGGCACCGAACGCAGCCTTAAGCGCGGCTGTCGAAGCTTTGAACAAAGCCGAAAAAGATATTGGCGTCCCCGGCCTTATCGTCGGACGTTTTTCTGGCGACGCTGCCGAGTTCTCCAAATCGCTCGCCAGCCAGCCCTGGTTGATCCTCGCCGCGATCGTCACCATCTACATCGTTCTCGGCGTGCTCTACGAAAGTTTCATCCACCCCTTCACAATTTTGACGACGCTGCCGTCCGCCGGCATCGGCGCACTACTCGCATTGCTCATTTGCGGGCTCGACCTCTCGATGGTCGCCCTCATTGGCATCGTGCTGCTGATGGGTATCGTCAAGAAGAACGCCATCATGATGATCGACTTCGCACTCGAAGCCGAGCGCACACGCGGGCTCTCGCCCGAGCAATCAATCTTGGAAGCCGCCCATCTCCGCTTCCGCCCCATCATGATGACCACGCTCGCCGCGCTTTTGGGCGCGTTGCCACTCGCGCTTGAAAATGGCGCGGGCTCCGAATTGCGTTTCCCCCTCGGCGTCTCGATCATCGGCGGCTTGCTACTCTCGCAACTCCTCACCCTTTACACCACGCCCGTGATCTACCTCTTCATGGAGCGCCTCAAAAACCGCCTGATGGGAACACCCGTAACTGTCACCGCCGAACCCGCGCCGACACACGCGCCTGTCACGCGCCAAGCGGCAGAGTGAGGCACCACCTATGAACCTCTCCCGCCCCTTCATTCTGCGCCCTGTCGGCACCACGCTGCTCTCTATCGGCCTCTTCATCGTCGGCATCGTCGCCTATTGGGCGTTGCCCGTTTCAAGCCTACCCAACGTCTCGCTCCCCACCATTTCGGTCTCAGCCAGCCAACCCGGCGCTGATCCCGAAACCATGGCGTCTACTGTTGCAGCCCCACTTGAACGCCGCCTCGGCGAAATCGCCGGCGTCACCGAACTGACCTCGTCGTCCGGCCTTGGCTCCACCCGTATAACCGTGCAGTTCGACCTTTCGCGAAAAATCGAATCCGCCGCCCGCGACGTCCAAGCCGCCATCAACGCCGCCACAGCCGACCTCCCCAGCGACTTACCCGCAGCGCCATCGTTCCGCAAATTCAATCCCAGCGCCGCCCCCGTTATGATCCTGGCGCTAACCTCGCCCACACTCTCGGCTAGCGCGATCTACGACGCCGCCGACACCATCATCGCCCAGCGTATCGCTCAAGTCGAAGGCGTCGCCCAGGTCAACATCTCAGGCGCCGACCAACCCGCCATCCGTATCAAGGTCAACCCAACACTGCTCGCCTCCATGGGCGTCTCCATCGAGGAGGTGCGCTTAGCCCTCACCAACGCCAACATCGTCACGCCGCTTGGCGCCATTGAGGGCGAACGCGAACTCGTCGCCATCGAAACCAACGCGCAGATGAAGTCGATTGACGACTACGGCCGCTTGATCGTCAAAACCGTCAATGGCATCCCGATCCGTCTATCGTCTGTCGCTGCCATTGAACAAGCCACTCGCAATTCCCGCGCCTCGGCCCAATTCGACGGCAAACCTGCAGTCCTGCTCTTCATCACCAAGGAAGGCGAAGCCAACGTTATTGATGTGGTCGATCGCGTCCACGCTCTGCTACCCGAATTGAAACGTTGGGTGCCCAACGCCATTGATTTGACCGTCATGAGCGACCGCACCCTCACCATCCGCGCCTCAGTGCACGACATGCAGATCACGCTGATGCTGTCGGTCATCCTGGTCATGCTCGTCGTCTTCGTTTTTCTACGCCGCGCCGCCTCCACTATCGCCGCCGGCATCACCGTGCCCCTCTCCCTCGCAGGTACCCTCGCCTGCATGTGGCTCGCGGGCTTCTCCATCAACAACTTGACCTTGATGGCGCTCGCGGTCTCCGTCGGCTTCGTCGTCGACGACGCCATCGTCATGATCGAGAACATCACCCGCAATCTCGAACGCGGCATGGCACCGCTCAAAGCCGCCATCGATGGCGCTCGTCAAATCGGCTTCACTGTCATCTCCATTTCGCTGTCACTGATCGCAGCCTTCGTGCCGCTGCTCTTTTTCGGCGGTCCCATTGGTCGCTTCCTGCTGGAATTCGCCCTCACGATGACGTTTGCGATTGTGGTCTCGACCATCATCTCGCTGACCGTCACGCCGATGATCTGCGCGAAGTTCCTCTCGGCTCACGACACCAGCAAGCAAAACTGGTTCGACCGGCTGATGGAACGTGGCCTCACCGCGCTCGAACGCGGCTACATCGCCACCCTGGGCACCGCCCTCAAATGGAAATGGCTGACCCTCGCCACCCTCGCCCTCACCATCGCCGCCACGGTGAACCTCTACATCAAGACGCCGAAAGGTTTCGTACCCGAAGACGACGCCGGCCTGATCTCAGTTTCCACTCAAGCCTCGTCAGACGTCAGTTTCGAGAAAATGACCGAACTGCAAGCCCGCGCCATGGAAATCGTCCGCGCCGATCCCGCCGTGCTCCACGTCAGCGCCTCGCTCGGCGCGTCGTTCTTCTCTGCTACCGCCAACAGCGGACGTTTATTCGTCGCCCTGAAGCCGCTCGCCGAACGCCCCGGCGTCTCATCGCGCACCGTCGTTGATCGTCTCCGCCGCCCGATCAATCGCATCGAGGGCCTACGCAGCTTTATGTTCCCGATCCAAGACCTTCGCTTCGGCGGTCGCCAAAGCCGCTCAAATTATCAATACACGCTGTGGTCGACCGACATCGAAGAACTCTACAAGGCCTTGCCAAAAGTCGCCGACCGCATCCGCGATCTCCCCGGCTTCGCCGACGTCAACACCGACCGAGAGCAAGGCGGCCTCCAACTCAGCATCAAGATCGACCGCGAAAGCTCGGCGCGCTTAGGCGTGCGCGTGCAGGACATTAACGCAGCCCTCAACAATTCTTTCGCCCAGCGCCAAGTTTCCCTTGTCTACGGCGCCCGCAATCAGTATCGCGTGGTGCTCGAAGTTGATCCCCGCTATCAGCGCGACCCGTCCGATCTCGCGAAGATCTTCGTGCCGTCAAAATCCGGCTCGCAAATCCCGATCACCTCAGTGATCCGCATGGAGCGCACACCCGCGCCCCTCGTCGTCAACCACCAAGGTCCTTTCCCCGCCGCCACCGTCTCCTACAATTTAGAAACCGGCGTCTCCGTCGACGACGCACGTAAAGCCATCGACCAAGCCATCGCAGAATTACATCTGCCCGAAGTCATCCGCACCGAAGCCGCAGGCGATGCCAAAGCCTTCGCCAACCAAGCCAACTCACAAGCGCTTCTCATTCTTGCAGCCCTGCTCGCCGTCTATATCGTGCTTGGCGTGCTCTACGAAAGCCTCGCCCACCCCATCACCATCATCTCGACGCTGCCATCAGCCGGTCTCGGCGCACTCGTCGCGCTCCAAATCGTCGGTATGGAATTGTCCCTGATAGCCTTCATCGGCATCATCTTGCTTGTCGGCATCGTCAAAAAGAACGGCATCATGCTGGTCGACTTCGCACTCGAACAAGAGCGCACCTTCGGCACCAGCGCGCGAGCGGCTTCTAGAATCGCGTCTCGCGCGCTGG
>JABFRJ010000295.1 GCA_013141255.1 Hyphomicrobiaceae bacterium | reverse complement strand
AGCGGCCTTCCCGCCCTTCGATACCAGCACCTTCAGCGCCCAGCTCATCTGGCTCGCGCTGATCTTCGGCTTCCTCTACTACATGCTCGCGCGCCATTTGTTGCCGCGCATCCGCGAAGTGATCGAGGAACGCGAAGCCACCATCAAACGCGATTTGCAGGAAGCCGAGCGTCTCAAAGGTGAGACTGACGCAGCCCTCGCCAGCTACGAAAAAGCACTGTCAGACGCCAAGTCCAAAGCCTCTGGCATCGCCAAAGCAACGCGTGACAGCCTCGCGGCCGAAACCGACAAAGAGCGCCACGCCGTCGACGCCCAATTGGCAGCCAAAATCGCCGACGCTGAGAAGCGTATTGGCGCATCGAAATCCAAGGCCATGGCCAGCGTCAACGACGTTGCAGCCGAAGCCGTGGGCGCCATCGTCAACAAGTTGACCGGCCAGACCATCGGCCGTGACGACATCAATCGCGCCCTAGCGGCCATCAAAAAGTGAAGTGAGACTAACCGATGGTACTTCTCGCAGCCGCCTCTGAACCCTTTTGGCAAAACCCGACCTTCTGGGTTGGCGTCTCCTTTGCCATTCTGCTCGGCTTTGCCTTGAAGCAAGGGGTGTTCAGCAGCATCGGAAAATCGCTCGATGACCGCGCCACGGCCATTCGCACCGAAATTGACGAAGCGCGTCGTCTCAAGGACGAAGCTAAAGCGCTGCTCGAAGATTATAAGAAAAAGCACGCAGCCGCCGAAGCCGAAGCCCAATCGATCATCGAAAACGCCAAGCGCGACGCCGAAGCGATTGCTACAGAAGCACGCCGCAATATGAAAGAAACCCTTGAGCGCCGCACCAAGGTCGCCGAGGAAAAAATCGCTCGCGCCGAAGCCCAAGCCGTCGCCGAAGTGCGCTCAGCATCGGTTGATCTGGCGACCGCCGCAGCTCAACAAGTGCTGGCAAGCAATTCAGCCGCCGCCGGCACGTCACTGATCGATAAATCCATCGCCGACCTCAAGGGCCGGTTGAACTAAGTCGAACGTCAGTCAAACACGCACATGAAAAAACCGGCCTCGCGCCGGTTTTTTTGTACTCAACTGGAGCTAGCTACGGCCACAAATGGTCCACTGTCCGACGCCGCCCATTGTGTTGCAGCCTCGCCGTTCTAGGGTGCTATGCTGAGACCCACAATTGGTCGCTCGTGCACTTTGAGTTCCGACGACGTCCGCAATTCAGGGTTGTCTACCGATGAATGAATTACCACCGCCGTCGACTATTCAGGGGCACGCATATGGCATCTATCGTCCCTTGGCGATGTTGGCGGGGATGCAACTCGACGTGTTCTCCCCATTGGGATGCGGTCCGATGACCGCTGCGGAGCTGAGCAAGACCTTCGGATTGCGGCCCGACAAACTCAGTCCTCTGTTGCACGCACTTGTGCAGGCGAACTTGCTGACCGTCGCGGACGAACGCTTCTCTAATACACCCGAGGCCGATGCCTATCTTGTCAAAGGCCGCCCGACCTACATCGGCGGCGCTCACGAACTCTATACGGATATGTGGAGCGCTGCGCTCGGCGTAGCGCAAGCGATAAGCTCGGGTAAACCCCATGCCCGCCACGACTTCGGCGCGATGTCGGATGGCGAGCTCGGCGCTTTCTTCCGTGGCCTTCATGGAGGAGCGATGGCAACTGGCCGCCAGCTGGCGACCACTTTCGATTTCGATCGGTTCCAGAGTCTTCTCGATGTTGGTGGAGGTTCGGGAGGCGTCGCGATCGCAGCCTGCCAGAATTGTGTGTCTCTCCGCGCAACCGTTCTGGAATTGCCCAAGGTCGCCTTGATCGCGAAGGGCTTCGTTGCGGCAGCCAACCTCACGCAGCGGGTCGACGTCGTCGCGGCGGATATTCTCGGCTCGCCAGTTGAAGGCACGCACGATGCGGCAGTTTTGCGCTATCTGCTGCAAGTGCTGTCCTCGGATCAGGCTCGCCTTGCTTTGCGTAATGTTGGCGCCGCACTGCGCTCCGGTGGTGAGCTTTTCATCATCGGTCATGTGTTGGACGATGCCCGGTTATCGCCAGAGCCCGCCGTCGGCATGAACCTCGTTTTTCTCAGCCTCTATGACGATGGCCAGTCCTACACCGAGACTGAGCATCGCACATGGCTCGAAGACGCCGGCTTCAAAGATGTATCGGTCCTTTTCGGCGCTGGGCCGAATGGAGCCAGTATCGTTAGGGCTCGCAAAGCGTGATTTATTCCTGACTTGGCAGTCGATGTGTCTACTTTATGCGGGCGACCATTTCTTAGATGGCAAACACATCGCGACCGTCGAAAGGCAGTAATAGTAGCCTGTCCACTCACCCCACCAGCACATCCAACCGCAACCGATGCCGCTTGTCGGTGAGTAGCCGCACACCGCCGAGCACGGCAGCGAAGGCACCGAGTCCGGCGGCGCCTGAGATCACAAACATGATCATCATCTGCGCTTTGGCAGCGTCGGTTGGATCGGCGCCGGCGAGAATTTGACCGGTCATCATGCCGGGAAGTGTGACGAGACCCGTGACGGCCATGGCGTTGATGATCGGCATCATCGCGGTTCTGAGTACGCTCTGCGTCAGACGTTGAAACGCCTGGTGACGCGTGGCACCGAGCGCGAGCTGCGCTTCGATTGCACCGCGCTCACGCTTCGTGAGATCAACCAGCGTTGCAAGCGACAGGCAGACGGCGGTCAGCGTATTACCGAGGATCATCCCCAAGATCGGCAGCACATGACGCGGCTCAAAGCTGGTCAGTAACCCAGGGCCTGACGTGACCGAGGGGCCAATCACCACGCCGACGGCGTAGAGGGTCGAGATCGTGCCGACGACAAGCAACGTCACGAGCCCAAGCCCCTCCGCAACGAAGCCGCGAAATCGCGGTGTCTGTCGTTGTCCCACTTCAAACGCTGCAACGAGTATCATGACCAGCGCCGTGCCAGACGTCAGCCATAGCGAGCCCGATTGAAACACATACCGCAGCACAAACCCGACGAGCGAGAGTTGTGCGACCATGCGGATAGCAGAGAAAATTAGATCTTTCGCCAGCCCAAGACGAAACGCGAGCGACAGCCCGGCGTTGATCACCAGCAACAGAGCTGCAAGCCCAATATCAATCGCCGTGAGAGACATGCCACCGCCACTCATGCGTCGACCACGAGTT
The DNA here is from genome assembly GCA_013141255.1 of Hyphomicrobiaceae bacterium. Classification (GTDB taxonomy): domain Bacteria; phylum Pseudomonadota; class Alphaproteobacteria; order Rhizobiales; family Hyphomicrobiaceae; genus JABFRJ01. The sequence continues at coordinate 7,411 of JABFRJ010000295.1, read as the reverse complement.
GGGAAGCAGGAGCACGCGCAGATGCCTGTGGAGACAGAGGGCCCAACTGTAGGCGCGCGTCCGATAGTCGCTCAATCTGCTCACTGTCGTGGCTGACTATCAACACAGCAACGCCCGCATCCAGTCGCGCCAAAATTTCGCGTTCAACCAGCGCACACGCGGCAGCATCAAGCGCCGATGTGGGTTCGTCCAAAAGCAACACGGGTGGGTTATCGCAAAGCGCACGCGCGAACGCGAGGCGTTGTCGCTCGCCAGTCGATAACACATCAAGCGGTCGGTCCAGGTGCGAAGAGTCGAGACCGAGGCCGACAAGCAAGCGGTACGCACCCGCGACATCGGCAAAATGCGGCCGCGCTGTCGGCTCCCACCAGCGCGCTTCCGCCGCCACGAAGCGAACTTGTTTGCGCCATTCCGCGCCGGTCATAGCTTGCCGCTCCACGCCATCGAGAAACACTTGGCCCTCGGTCGCGTCGAGATCAGCAATCGCGCGCAGAAGCACTGTCTTGCCCGATCCTGATGGGCCTTCAATCGCAAGACACGCCCCCGCGTCAACCTCGAAGGTCAGCGGCGGCAATTGCCGAACCTGCAGTTGATCGATTTTCAACACGGAAGAATGGGCTTTGAATTTGAGGGCTGGAAACGCACGATCAAACGCAGGGTAGCTGTAGTTGGGTTCGCGCAGGCATGGAGCGAACCACTTGCTCCAGTGTCAACGCTCGTAGTCCAACATCGAACCGCGCCGAGCGTGACGCATCAAACCATGCCGTCAGATACCACGTCCTTCAACCTCGCGCGCGAGATCATCCACCATCTGCTTCGCGCCATCGGAGAAGGGATGCACGTCGTAGAGCTGACGCGCGGCTTTGAGCGCATCTTTCTTGCGTCCAATATCCTTCAGAATATTAGCAAGCCCATCGAGCGCTTTGTAATGGTTGGGATCGAGCGCCAACACACGCCGCAAATCGCCAAGCGCTCGCTCAACATTGTTCTCAAGGAAAAACACATACGCGCGGCGATTCCACGCCTCGGCATAATCAGGTGACAGACCAACGGCCGCATCAAGCAGCTTGAGTGCCAACTCGTTGTTTTTGGCGTGGCTCGCTTCCATCGCCCGCTGCATCAACAGATTAACCGTGTCGCTACCCGAACTGAGCCAGAGCCGCTCAATCGATCGCGCAACGCTCTTGGCCTTGGCTTCATCATCCGCTGTGGCCAGATGCGCATAGAGGTCCGTTAACGCCTTCTCGCGCTCTTTGGCGGTCCGAGGCTGCACCACAGCAAGGCCCTTGCTGATTTTCTCGTGCGGTTGCTTTGCTGTGGCCTTTGGGTGTCCATTGCGGTCCCCTTTAGGTGTCGCTTGCTGCGGACCAGATTTGGGCTGCGGCGTCGCTTCCTTTTTCGGCGCGGGCACGGCCTCAGGCGAACGCTGTGGAGGGCCAGGAGGCGGCACAGGAGCCGCATCACGTCCACGGCGAATATCGGGCGTCGGCAGTGGCGCACTGTCATCACGCCCAGCAGGCGGCGCAGGCGCTGGATCCGCGGGCCGAAGTTGGATGGCCCAAACAGGTTGGCCAACAGAATGCTGCGGTTGAGCGGCCAAACCAGCTCCAGACACAACAATGCTGCCCGCAGTCAATGCAGGCAGCAGGGCAAGCGTAGCAATGAGTATCAATCGAGTGCGCATGGATCTGACGTTAACCGGGTGAACACCCCTCGTCAAAGCACGCCTTCGAGACCGAACCAGGGCAAAGCTCCCCGGCAGCACAAATTAACCCTGGCGGGCCTTGAAGCGCTTGTTGGTCTTATTGATAATATAAACGCGGCCTTTGCGGCGCACGATGCGGTTGTCGCGGTGCCGTGCACGCAGCGATTTCAGCGAATTACGGACTTTCATCGTCAAACCCTTACGTTCTTCAAGCCACGCATTGATCCCAGCGGCGGTCCGCCAGTCACAATGCGCAATAGCCAGCCATTGCCCAAAAAAGCAACCGACCGACCGGAAAATGGTGGGCGCGACAGGGATCGAACCTGTGACCCCTACCATGTCAAGGTAGTGCTCTACCGCTGAGCTACGCGCCCCGGTTCGTGAGGGTTAAACCCCGCTGTCCCGTGTGGAGCTTGCTATAACGGCAATCCCCAGTGCTGGCAAGCGACTGTCGTCGATAAACCCGCGCCAAATCGCACAGCGTCCAGAATGGCCTGATGTCTTATGCTCTTATCGTGCGGTCCAAGTTAGATCCGACGCCCCAGAGCTCGTAACGGCGGTAAATCGCAAAGCCTTACCCAACAAGTCTTTGGCATCAGCAAGTTTACTGAAATCGACCACAAACAGGGCGCTCTCACCTCGAGCGGCCAACTTCCGGGCCATCGGCACGAACAGCCCCTCGGGACCTTCCACAAAGAGGTCGACCGACGCTGCAGCGTCCTGCGACATTTTCACCGAAATTTCGATCTGGCGTGCCCCACCAACAATCGATCCAACGATTGCTTGGATCTGCGGATCGCCGGGTCGCAAAGCATTGACCGAGCGCGGAACTTGCTCTCGAGCTGCTTGAATAATCGGCGCCGTCGCCACATTTGACGGCGGCAATTCCAGCGCAAATTGCGTCTCCAGCGGCACACAAATATCCTTGCACACACCAAATGCCAAATCGACAGTCAGTGTCACAGGCTTGCTGGCATCGTGCGGTACAACCCGTATGGGGAAGACAACACGGCTTTTATAACCAATTGCATCACCACTCTTGTCGGTGAACCGCTGCGGAGCAGGATAGAAAACTTCGGCTGACGCGAGATTGCTTGATTTAGAAAAATCAAACTGCGGCGGAACACCTGAGTCACCCGGCATCCGCCAATAGGTTTTCCATTGCGGGTCTAATGTCAACTCGATCGCAGCCGCCCGCGTCGGAATTTTGCTCACATCTGCATCAAACAGTCCGCCACCAATCAACCGCACGCGCGAAGCATGCGCCGCTTGCCAAGCTGTGCCAACAACTCCAACATTTTGAGCCAGAGTCTGAGACTGCGCCGCTCCAAGAACGCCCGATACAACTGGAGCCAATGCGACCAATCCAGCGACACCGAAGCCTATGCAGCAAGCACGGAGCATCGCCATCTGCAGCCATGCCTTCGCCCAATTGTCAGGAAACATTGCTTTAAGCCTTGTTATCATATGCCTACGTTTCCAACAGTTACCGTTCACTTGCAAGTCACGCTCCAGTTAGCGGCAAACTGTGGAAGTGAGTGCCGCGACCGCCAGAAGCGCACCGGGCTTCCCTGATGCGATATTGGGCGCTAATCTATCGTGACGTCGAAACGGAGCCACAAAGCGTGAAAAATACAATAAGGAAAAAACGCAAGCAGGCCCCACCAAGCCTTCAGGGCCAGTTTCTGATCGCCATGCCCAACATGCCGGACAAGCGTTTCGCTCGATCCGTGATCTATATGTTTGAGCATTCACCGCAAAGCGCAATGGGCCTTATTCTTAACCAGCGTGCAGACCATATCAGTTTTCAAGGCCTGCTCGAACATTTGAAGTTGTTCGAGGGGAAAAAATCGGGCGCAATGCCTGCCCGCATCCAACATATGGACGTGCACGTTGGCGGCCCTGTGGATGCCGGTCGCGGATTCGTCCTCCATAGCGCCGACTACCGCAACAAAGACGCGACGCTTGTGGTCGACGACGAAATCTCCATGACAGCGACGGTCGACATTCTGCGCGCACTTGCACGCGGCCAGGGCCCGGATCGCGCATTGCTGGCATTGGGGTATGCGGGCTGGGGCGCAGGCCAGCTCGAAAACGAAATGGCATCGAACGGCTGGCTCCATTGCACAGCCAACGCTGACGTCATTTTCGACCGTGATGTCGACACCAAATACGAACGCGCTTTAGCGATTCTCGGTATCCAGCAAACGCACTTAAGCAGCGTTGCCGGTCATGCCTAAAATCTCAATTCACGCATAACTGGGTTCTGTTAAAGCCAGTCGCGCTTGATGAAACCCACCATCTACAACAAACGGGAAATACGATCCGTGAGTTTTAGCCCGAGTGGGCCGCTCACGCTTTGGCTGCCGTGCGTTGATCGGTCGTGACTGCCGTATCCTCCTCGGACGATGGCACCGCCATAGGCTTGGTCACGGGTTGCGACATGCCGCGACCTGCAAGCCGCGCTAAGCTCTGCGCTATCTCAGGCGGGAGTTGCGAAAAGTCCGGAGCAGTTGTCGGGCGTTCAGGCGGCAATGTGAAATTAGCTTGCTCGCCATTGTTGAAAACTGGTGGCATCGGCAAAGGCGTGGTCGGTTGTGCTTCGTTCGCGAATGATGGCGACGCAATGGGTGGCATTGCAGTCAGGGGCGTTGGCGCGTTAAATTCAGCGCGCGGCATCGGCGGCGGCGCACTGCGCCCAGATAATGTTGACGGTTCGGGCACGGCACGGACCATTTGCTCAGTCAATGCGGCCAGTGACGCTTGCGCTGCATGAAACGCGTCGTCGGTGCCAATTAATGCACCTCCCAATTGCTCTCTAGCCAATTGTCCGCCAAGAACCTGAGACATGCGTTGCTGCAATGGAATAGCCGACGGTGGCACCACTGGCGCTTGGGACTGGAATTGTGTTTGAGGCTGAAAGTCGGGCTGAGGCTGCGTGCCGTTAGCAGGTTTGTTGGGATCAAATGCTCCCCCATTGGTCGTCGCCCCTAGACGACCTCGCAATGTTGAAGATCGACGCGGAATAGGGGCCGACTGTGCAGTGGCAATATCGGCAACAACAGCATCGACCGTCTCGTGTTTGGGCGCATGCGATTTCAGTCGCAGTAACCCACTACGTTTCAAGCGCCGCTCTTCCTTGCGTAGGTCTTTAAGCAAGCTCAAGACCTCGCGCTGCCCGAGCGCGGCATCGAAATAAGCGCCTTGTGCAAACTCGCAACCTAGCGCGCGTAAAACAGACGCATCCTCTTCCGTTTCAACGCCTTCCGCGATCACTTTTTTGCCAAGCTCATGCGCGAGCGCCACGACCGAACGCAAAATCGCAGACACAGTCCCCGTTTGGTTGGCTCCATGCACCAGCGCTCGGTCAACTTTGATCGTATCGAACGGAAAGAGGTTGAGATACGTGAGCGACGAATAGCCGGTGCCAAAATCATCAAGCGAGAGCCCAACACCCGCTGCTGCCAACTCCTCAAGCACAGCCGATGCCTTTTCCGGATTTTCCATCACAAGCGTCTCTGTCACTTCAAGTCGCAATGAGCCTTTTGGTAAGTCCGAAGCGCTCAATATTTGCCGGATTTGCGACACCAAACCCGCGCTCATCAACTGGCGCCGCGAGATGTTGACGCTGAGCGTCAACGGCGCATCGGGCCGATCGTAAGTCTTATGCCACCGCTGTGCATCCGCCACCGCCATCTGTAGCACCGCGCCACCGAGCAGAATAATCAGATCAGACTCCTCCGCCAGCGGGACGAATTCGGCCGGATTGAGCAAGCCGAGCCGTGGATGGTGCCACCGAACAAGCGCTTCAAATCCGTGCAATTGCCGTCCACGCAACGCATTAATGGGCTGATACTCAAGAGTCAGTTGTTTCGATGCAATCGCTGCTCGCAGATCTTGTTCCAGCTGCACTCGCTCATTCCGATCAGACCGCATCCCAGGATCAAAAGCCAACACCTGATCGCGTCCTGCGCGACGCGCCCGATGCATCGCTATTTCTGCGTCATCGAGCACATCAGCCGCGCCACGCTGCGTCGTGCGGTCAAAGCTTGCGTACCCAATCGCGGCCATCGGAGTAATATCTCGCTGACCAACTTTGACAATTGAACGCACGGCCAACCGCACGCCTTCTGCCAGCATTTGCAATTCACGCTCACTGCGATCCTGTATCAACAATATGCCGAATTGATCACTTCCGATCCGCGCCAGCGTTTCCCCCGGCCCAACCAAATGCTGCAACCGCCGCGCAATCGCAATCAATAACCCATCAGCCTCGTAGTGCCCGCTTGCCGTTTGGCTCCCTTGCACGCGGTCAACGTCGATCACGAGTACAGTAGGTTTCACTAAAGGCTCATTGCGAGCCCGTAGTACCACCGCTTCCAACCGGTCAAGGAATAGTGCGCGATTGGGAAGGCTGGTCACATTGTCGTGCACGGCATCGTATGTGAGACGATCTGCGGCCAAGCGTCGATCGGTAATTTCACGCACCAAACCGACGCAGCGCATCCGCCGTCTGTCCGCGGCTGGGTCCGGCGCCGCATCAAGTTCAAACCAGCGATAGTCGTCGTCAGTGTGTCGCATCCGAAACTCGAGACGCACTTCGCCCTCGCCGGTTTCTTTGATGGTCTCAAGCGCCATCGTTAAACGATCACGATCCACCGGATGCATGCGTTCTAAGAAAACCTTGCTCGTTGCATTCAAGTCTCCGGCGCCAAGGCCGAGCGCAGTCTCCATGGCGGGGCCGGCCTTGATCTCATCGCGCCGCGCGGCCCATTCCCAAACGGCTACGCCGGCATTGTCGAGAGCGAGGAGTCGTAACGCCTGATCGTTGGCGCTAAGTGCATGCAGCGGTTCGGCCGATCTGAACGCATACTGCGTCACGGTGAACCCGATCAGGAGCACAATCAACACCAATCCCGAGACCAGCGCCGTCACCATGGCCTCATTCGGAATCCGCCCCGTCAGCACCAGCGCCACGCCCGCAAGCCAGATCCCAAACAGCAACCAGGTCGGCACCAACGACAGCGCACGGTCTTGTCCACGCAGCGCGAGGTACAGAATAAACAGAGAGCCAAGAGCAAAAATAATGCCGATTGAAATTCGCGCGAACGTCGCGGCAAGTTTTGGATCGAGGAACGCAATCCCGATCAACACGACCTGACCAAGAATCCACAAACGCAGCAGCAATCGTGCAAAACCGTGCCACGCTCCTAAGCGCAGGAACGTATGTGTAAACAGCAACAATGTCGCTGCAATTGCTGCTTCGGTCGCCGCACGATACTGCGCATTCTCTTCGATGCGAACGGTGAACAGCTTGTGCCAGAACCCAAAATCCACACAGAGATACGCAAACACGCACCACGTAAAAAGGGCAGCTGACGGGAAAATGGCCTTGTGATTGGCCGCGAATACGGCGCTCAAGAACACCGCAAGCAAGCCTGTAATGCCAAGGAGTATCCCGTACAACAGTTGCCGGTTGCGACTGCGTTTTTCGTAGTCGAGGCCGCGCCAAACGCTGAGCCTAGGCACTTGCTCGGTCGCAAGTTCGATCACGAACGTCACAGTCTGCCCCGGTTCGATGGTCAGCCGGTACACGTCGGATCCGTCAAAAGGCAGCGCTTCCGGTAAAAATCCAATCGATGGAGTTACTTGCTCGATCTGCCGCGCATCAAGTCTCGGCCAAATAATGCCCGAGCCAAAGAGCGC
>JABFRJ010000047.1 GCA_013141255.1 Hyphomicrobiaceae bacterium | reverse complement strand
GCCCACCTCCATGATCGATCATAAAGCGACCCTTACCCGCGACGTCACTGCACTGCTCGAAGACATTTCCGGCGAGACTATCGAGGCCAACGCGTCACAAGCATCGTTTCTGGAGCTAGGTTTTGATTCATTGCTTCTGGGGCAAGTCGCGCAAGGCATCCAAAAAACTTACAACGTCAAGTTGACGTTCCGGCAATTACTTGGCGCGTATCCGTCAATTGATGCACTCGTCACACATCTTGCGTCTGTGGTTCCGGCTCCGACGGTTATTGTGCCTCCCTCCTCGATAACTTCGAGTGTATCGGCTCTTGCGGCGGCACCTGTTCAAGTCGACCTTTCAAAGACCATCGCATCAGTTTCGACATCTGCTGCGCCGTCGATGGGTGGGGGGCAGCTCGAAGCGTTGATGCGAGATCAACTGGCAACAATGCAGGCAATTTTTAGCCAACAACTGCAAGCGCTCAGCCCGAGTGGTGCCGCGCCAACAGTTGCTACTACTGTTCCAACTGCATCAGTAGCAACAACCGGCCAAGCGATTGCCGTGCGGCCCGCTATGCCATCACCTTTGTCATCGCAATCGGCAACGGATGAAGCTGAGGGCGAAGGCCGATTCAAGATTTATCGCGCTGGAGCTGCATCTACCGGCTCATCTCTATCGCCAGCACAGCAAGCGTTGGTCTCCGACCTCGTGCGGCGTACGGACACGAAGTTTGCTACATCCAAAGCGCGCGCACAAGCGAGCCGTCGGGTGCTTGCCGATCCGCGCTCTGCCAGTGGATTTCGCGCCGAATGGAAGGAATTGATTTACCCGATCATCGCCGAACGCTCGAAGGGCTCGAAGCTGTATGATGCGGACGGCAATACGTTGGTTGACCTCGTCAATGGCTATGGTCAGACCGCTTTTGGACATGCGCCTGACTTCGTGACGTCTGCGATTTCTGCGCAAATGGAAAAAGGCTTTGCCATTGGTCCGCAGACGCCACTCGCGGCTGAGGTCGCAGAGATGTTCTGCGCAATTACAGGCAATGAACGCGCAACATTCTGCAACACTGGCTCGGAAGCCGTGATGGCGGGTATGCGGATTGCACGCGCCGTGACAGGCCGCAACAAGGTAGTATTCTTTGGTGGAGCGTATCACGGGCAATTTGATGAAGTGCTGGCGAAGGGTTTGGGCAAGCGCGCCAAAGGCCCCGGCGCTGCGCCTGTAGCACCTGGCATTCCGCGCGAGGCGGTATCGAATATGGTTGTGCTCAGCTACGACAATCCCGAGAGCTTAGCTTGGGTAAAAGCCAACATCGACGACATCGCAGCGGTACTGGTCGAGACTGTGCAAAGCCGTCATCCGGCGCTGGTCCCAACTGCCTTTATTCGCGAATTGCGCGATGTGACCGCAGCGTCGGGTGCAGCGCTCATCTTCGACGAAGTGGTCACTGGCTTCCGGGTGCATCCGGGTGGCATGCAGGCGGTGCTTGGTATTAAGGCCGATCTTGCGACCTATGGAAAAGTTGTTGGCGGCGGCATGCCAATTGGTGTTTTGGCTGGCACTGCTCGCTTCATGGATGCGCTTGATGGCGGCTACTGGCAATTTGGTGACGAGTCGGTGCCAGAAGTTGCGCCGACATTCTTTGCAGGCACGTTTGTGCGACATCCCTTGGTTCTTGCTGCTGCAAAGGCTGTGCTTGAACATGTCAAAGCGCATGGATCACAGCTGCAAGACCGCTTAGCTGCGACCACGGCCGGTCTGGTAGAACGACTGAATACGGCACTAACCGTACGCGGAATTCAAACGCGCGTTGAGCGTTATTCGAGCTGGTTTTACATGAACCCGGCACAGGAAGATCCGCTCGCGTCGCTGTTGTACCCTCTGATGCGATCGGAAGGCGTCCATATCTATGAGGGGTTCCCGTGCTTCCTGACCACGGCGCATTCTATTGCCGATATTGATGTGATCGTTGTGGCGTTTGAGGCAGCTCTCGATCAGCTCCAACGCGCTGGTATTCTTTCGGGCGGCGCGTCGATTGATGCGATGATTGCTCCACCGTTGGCACTGACGATGGCGGCGGCGACAACTCTTCCGGATCGCGTACCTCTGACTGAGCCACAGCAGGAAATCTATCTTGCCGCCCAACTTGGAGACGCGGCGTCGACAGCGTTCAATGAGTCTGTGAGTGTTCGACTCACTGGCGAGATTGAGCATGAGGCCATGGCGCGCGCGCTTAATGATGTCGTTGCGCGCCACGATGCATTGCGCGGGCGTTTTGGCGATACGGGCGAGATGATGGATGTTGCGCCGGCACTGGCCATTGCATTGCCTTTGGTTGATCTTTCGAGCGCGTCAGACACAGATGCGGCTCTCGCGCAACGCTTAGCGAGCGATGCCGCGCAGCCTTTCGATCTTGCGCAAGGACCGCTCGTGCGCGCGCAATTGGTAAGGCTTTCTAAGCAATCATATGTGTTTGTGTTCACCGCGCATCACATCATTTGCGACGGCTGGTCGATCAACGTCATCCTCAATGAACTTGCCGCGAATTATGCTGCTCGTCGGCGCGGTACGACGGCTTCATTCGAAACGCTACTGCCTTACAGGCAATATGCGCTTGATCTCAAAAACAAGCCCGCGGCGACGGCGACGGATGCGTTTTGGAGCGGGATGTACAAGACAATTCCGCCCCCCCTCGAACTGCCTAGCGATCGTGCGCGGACGTTGGATCGGTCTTGGCGCGGTGCAACCACAAGCGCGCTGATTGAGCGGGATATCCTGCGCAGCATCAAATTGGCTGCAGGCAAACAAGGCGCATCTTTGTTTGTCGTGTTGTTTTCGGCGCTGCAAGCACTGATAGGGCGGCTTTCGGGATCGTCGGATGTGGCGCTGGCGGTGCCTATGGCCGGGCAGACGGCCATTGAAGATAAGGTTTTGGTTGGGCACTGCGTGAACTTTTTGCCGGTACGTGTCGCTTTTGATCCAGAGCAACCGTTCGCGCAACATCTGAAGACTGTCAATGCGACGATGATGCAGGCCTATGAACATCAAGATACGACGCTTGGCCGCATCGTGCGTACGCTTGATCTCAAGCGCGGAGTTGGCCGCACGCCCATCGCGGACGTGCAATTCAATCTCGAAAAACTCGGGGATGGATTGGCCTTCGACGGCGTGCCCGCGACGATCACGCCCAATCCAAAATCTGCGGTAAATTTTGACCTGTTCTTCAATTTTATTGAAGGTCGCGATGGCCTACGGGTCGATGTTGACTACAATACGGATCTCTATGATGCTGCGACGATTGAGCGTTGGATCGGGCACCTCCGCATACTGCTGAGTGCGATTGCCACGGATAGTCAGACTGCGATCGCTCGGCTCCCACTCATGGACGCTACCCATACACGTTGGCTGATCTCCGATCTCAATCAGACGCGCGAGGCGTATCAATCTGGGCAGAGGGTTGATGAGATCATCAGCACGCAGGCGCGACGTACACCGCACGCCATCGCTGTGACGTTTGGCGATCAATCGTTGACATATGCGGATCTTGAGGCGGCATCGAATAAATTGGCATCGGCGATCCGCAATGTTGTGCCGAAGCCTGGGGCTCGCGTTGCGCTCGCGGTGCATCGATCACTCGATATGTTGCTCGCGTTATTGGCAATTATGAAGGCTGGTCATACCTACGTGCCACTTGACCCGACGCACCCAAAGACACGGCTTCGCCAAACGCTTGAGGCAGCACGCGTTTCGCTGCTGATTACGAATGATGTAGACCTCGGTGACATTGCACCAAATGGCGTCGCGATTCTCGATCTCAACCAACGACGGGATGAAATTTCCTGGGGGAGCAGTGCGCCTTTGAATGTAATGACGCCGCCGGACGCTTCGGCTTACGTGATCTTTACGTCTGGATCGACTGGCGTTCCCAAGGGGGTTGACGTTGGCCATCGCGCCGTCGTCAACTTCCTGGCCTCAATGGCTAAGACACCCGGATTTACCGCACGGGATCGCCTGCTGGCTGTCACTACGGTTTGTTTCGACATCTCAGGGCTGGAGCTGTTCTTGCCACTGACTGTTGGCGGCACAGTGGTGATTGCGAGTCGCGAGGCCGTGGCTGACGGCTTCCAATTGGTTGAGATGATTTCTCAACAAAGAATATCAGTGGTGCAGGCGACGCCGTCGTTGTGGCAAATGCTTGTGGAAGCTGGTTTCAAGCCGCGCTCTGGGGTGAAGATGCTCGTCGGCGGAGAACCCTTGCCGCGCGATTTGGCTGACTTACTCACAGCAAATGGCGGCGAGTTATGGAACCTGTATGGGCCGACGGAGACGACGATTTGGTCAAGTACGTGCCGAGTTGGGCCTGGAGCTATTCATATCGGCTCGCCCATTGCCAACACTGAACTTTATATCCTCGATCCTACCGATCAACTCGCGCCTATTGGCGTTGCTGGTGAACTCTATATTGGCGGCGACGGACTGGCGCGGGGCTACTTTGATCGGCCGGATTTGACCACTGCTTCGTTCCGGATGATCTCATTAGGTGGCGACGTGGCAGAGCGTCTTTATCGCACGGGAGACATTGGTCGGCGGCTGGCAGATGGGACGATCCAACTCTTCGGGCGTCGCGATAGCCAGGTCAAGCTGAGGGGCTACCGCATTGAGCTTGAAGACATCGAAGCGGTGCTGCGGACGGCGGATGCCGTTGCGCATGCGGCCGTTGGCATGATGGCAGATGATCCGACCGCGCCGCGGCTGATTGGCTATATCGTTCCGCGCGTAGGACAGACAATTGAACGTGGCGCGTTGGCCGCGCATGTTGGTCGACACTTACCGGATTACATGGTGCCGTCGAAGTGGGTGATACTCGACGCTTTGCCGATGACTGGCAATGGCAAGCTGGAGCGCAAAGCCCTGCCGTTGCAACCTGGACGGGCTGAGGCTGGCGCTGCAACAACCGCAGTTGCACCTGCCGTGGTTCCTGAGCCTATTGTGGACCTACCACGCTCGGGGATCGAAGAACGCATCGCGGCAGTGTGGCGAGAAGTCCTGCAAGTGCCAAGTGTGGCGCGTGATGTTTCCATCCTAGCGTACGGCGCGGACTCGTTGCACATTTTCCGTATTGCTGCGCGACTACAGAACCAGGGACTGCGGCTGCAAGCACGGCACCTTTTGACGTTGCCAACCATCGCACAGCAAGCGGCGCACGTTGGCACTATTGACGACACACCCGACACGGCGGCAGTTCCCCCATCACTGCAAGCGTATAGGCGTGGCCAGAACAGGACGCAGCGCTGACCATGAAGCCACACGACGACCAGCCACACGCAGGTTCTGATGACGCAGCATCGATGGCGGAGCTATTACCTTGCTCGCTTGCTCAAAAGCGGTTTTGGTTCTTGGAGCAATATTCACCTGCCAACCCATCGCTGAACATCGCGACGCGTTGGCGCATGGATGGCGCAGTGACGGACGCTGCCGTCGAGTACGCCTATCGCGCCTTGATTGAGCGTCATGAGATTTTGCGCACAGTCTTTATCGAGCGCGACGGCGAACCTTTTCAGCGCGTGCTCGACACTGTGTCGTCAAAGATCTCTATCGTTGACCTAACACGACTGCAGGGGGCGCAGAGGCTAGAGGAAGCGGAGAAGATCAGCGCGATTGATGCGCAACAGTCGATTGACATCACCCGCGACATCCCTGTGCGCATGACGATGCTACGCCTTGATGAGCGCTGTGTGATGATCTTGCTTTCGATGCACCACATCGCGTCAGATGGCTGGTCGATGGGGACCCTGGCACACGAATTTGGCACGCTGGTTTCGTCTTTTATGACTGGCCGCGACAGTGTGCTTGAACCGCTCGAAATGCAGTTTGCAGACTTTGCGCTATGGCAAGCCGACATGCTGACGAGTGGAGCGTTCGACAAGGATACGGCCTATTGGTCAAGCACACTTAAGGCGTTGCCGTACTTCGAGGTTCCCGGCGACCGACCACGCCCCGCGACGCTTGGCAGCGACTGCGATTTTCGCATTAGGGTGCTTGACCAACCGACTGGCGAGCAGTTTGATGCGTCGGTCGTCAGGTTCGGGCAGACCCAATTCAACATAGCATCCGCAGCACTGGCGCTCTCGCTGAAGGCGCTGACAGGACAAAACGATGTCGTGATCGGCACGCAGGTTGCCGGTCGCGACGATGTATTGCTCGAACCATTGGTTGGATTGTTCATCAATACTGTTATTTTGCGCTTCGACCTTGCTGCTGTGGGCAATGCTCGCGAATTGGTGGAGAAGTGCGGTGCGACGATTGGCGACGCGCTGGCGCGGAGGCAGTATCCTTTTGAGCAATTGGTGCAAGTTCTCAATCCACCGCGCGACATGAGCCGGACACCGCTTTATTCGGTAAATTTCACGTTGATCCGTCCGGTCATTCGCAGTGAACGGTTCGATGGCGTTGATTTGGTTTCGCTGCCATCGCAACCGACTGGCGCGCAGTATGACCTCCTGTTCTTCATGGTCAAACGTGCTGAGGGTTGGCGACTGGCTTGCGAGAGCAGCCGAGCGCTGTACGATGCGGCAACTGTTGATCGTATTTTGGTGTTGTGGGAGTGCGCGCTCAAAGCATTGATCAGTGGCACTGATGCTAAAATAGATCTCGGGGTGCTGCCAGGATCGCATTTGACGGCGGCGCAAGCCGTGCCGGAAGCGCCTCAATCATCTCTCTCTGCAGCTTGGCCGACGACGCCTCAACCGGCTTCGCCCATTGCAGTCATTCCAACGCAAGCGGCACTCGCTGATCTCAGTAGTCGCATCGCGCAGATCTGGCGCGATGTGCTCAAGGTTGATGAGATCGACGGTGCGACACACTTCTTCGAGGCGGGTGGGCACTCCCTGCTCGCGCTGCGCATGATTGCGCGGGTCAACGACTTGACGGGAACGCGCTTACCCGTGGCAACGCTGTTCCAGTCGCCAACACTTGCCGGTTTCACTGCATCGATTGCCAACAAGACAGCGTCTGCGATGGCCAAACAAGTCACGCATATTCAGGCGCAAGGAACTAAACCTCCTGTCATCGCGCTCAATGACGGGGCGGTCTATCACGCGATCGGGCGGTTGCTGCCTGACCGTCCGTTTATTGATTTGCACATGGCAGGCGAAGGTGGTGCGCTGCAGACGACCAAACGCACGTTTGATCAGTTTGCTGCCGACGCCGTTCGCCTTATCAAAGCGGCGCAACCCGAGGGGCCCTATACATTGATGGGGCACTGCGTATTTGGTTCGCTTGCATACGAGGCGGCACAACAATTGCGACGCCAAGGCGACGAGGTATCGCTTGTCGTTATGTTGGATACGATTGCTCCAGGCTACGTCGAAGACATGCCATTGCATCACAAATTGACTCGCCGATTGATCCTGTTGAAGTATGCAGGACGACACTTTTTTGAATTGGTCGGCAAGGTGCGCAATAAAGAAATGTCGCTCGCAGGAATGCTGTTCCAATATGGGTTCCTGCGGCGCAGCGGCCTGATGCGTGTGTTGGGCCGACTACAACCAGAAGACCAACGCGAGTATGCGGCGGAAGATTTTGCGCAAGTCGTATTCAGCAACCACTTGCTGGACGCGCGACGAGCGCATCGCTGTCGGCCATACGCGGGCGATGTTGTGCAATTTCGTGCCAACACTGCACGCGAAGGGCGGTTGTTTGACCGTGGATTTGGTTGGGCGCGACATATTGCTGGGCGCTATGATGTCATCACAGTGCCGAGCGATCACTTCAATATGATGAAAGAGCCGGCAGCGACCGTTGTTGCCGCACATATTGTCGATCGGCTCGACCAGGTGCAAAAGACCGCTGCACAGAAACAAACGATGGCGTAAATCCCGCCTGGGATAACGCACATTTGAACGCGAGACAACGGCGCCACATGAGACCGAACTTGGGTTGGTTGGCCGCGGCATTCGTTTTAGTTGCCGCGGGCCTTGGAGCAGTCATTTGGATGGGCGTGATTGGGCAAAAACCCAAACAACCAAGCGGGCCTTACGCTGTAAAGTTTGCTACCACATCAGTGACATTGAAACTCGGAGATCGCGACGCGGTTGTGCCCTCGGAGCGGCGGGCTGATGCGCGGACGCTGGTGGTGCGCGTTGGCGTTTGGCTGCCGCAACTGGGGGCGACGAGATCTGACCGACGTGATCGTCCACTGCTTGTGTATGCGCCGGGATGGGGAGGCGGGTATGACGATAACACCGTCTTGATGCGGACGTTGGCGAGCCACGGATACAGCATCGTGGCGATGGATGACGTGGCGCTTGATCCGAAAGCTGCTTGGGCCACGGCGGATGATGAGGCCGCGCGTTTAGCGACGTTTGATATCGGCACCGTCGAGCGGCAGACGCAATTCATGGAGGACGCAAACCGACGTGTTGAATTATCGGCCGTAAAGATGCGCGCAGTTCTTGATGCTATTGGCGACAGCCAGGGGCACGAACCTCTATTTTTCCGCCTGAACTTGGATCGCGTCGGTGCCATTGGCGCGTCGTTTGGAGGGGCAACAGCCGCGGAGGCTTCTCTCAGCGATCCGCGCATCGTGGCGGTTGTCAATTTTGACGGCTTGGTCTTTGGACGGGCGGCGACGGACGTGGTCCCGCGTCCATATCTAGAATTTAATGCGTCGCTCGGGTCTGTCCCACTCAGTGAAGTTGAGAGTGCTGATCTGCGACGGCGATTTTTCGCGCGACTGAATGTGCAACAGATTGCGCGACAACACCGCCAACTCGACGCGAGACGCGATGCGCTGAATGTAACGATTGCGGGCGTGCAGCATGGCGATTTCACCGATGCACTCTATGGGACCGGCCGCATCTGGGCGTGGCGGCCTTGGCGCGAACGACCGCTGCGACCTTCACGGGTTCGCGCTAACGTGGATGATTTGGCGGTGGCGTTTTTTGATGCTCACCTGCGGCAAACGGACGATACGACGCTACGGCTTCGCGACATCGCGATGCCAGAAATGACGATTGAGCGTGGGCGTGGCGGAGATAGCAGGCGTTAGGAATTTTTTGCGCGTGCGGCGTTGATCGCGGGCAAGATTTTTGTGTCGAGCGCGTCAGGCGTCAACGGACCGACGTGCTTGTAAACGATACGCCCCTTGCCATCGAGGACGAAGGTTTCAGGCATACCATAAACGCCCCACTCGATGGCGGCGCGACCGCTGGTGTCAGCGCCGACGGCTGCGAAGGGGTTACCGTAGCGACCGAGAAAGCGACGGGCGGCGGAGGGCTGGTCTTTGTAATTGACTCCTAGGATTGCGACGCTTGCTTTTGCTTTGAGCGCAATAAGGAGCGGATGCTCAGCGACGCACGGCGCACACCAGGAGGCCCAAAAATTGACGACGACGGGCGCGCCGCTCGCCAGATCCTTAGCATCGATACCGGGGACAGGCTTGCCGTTGTCGGTCAACTCCTCAATTGCGGGAATCGCAACTGTGGGCGCGGGTTTGCCAAGCAGCGCTGAGGGGAGCTTGGATGGATCTCCGGAGCGCAGCGCGAAGGCGAACGCCGCTGCCAGCCCGAGAAACAGGACAACGGGCGCGATGCGGAGCCAATTGGTCGGCGGCTGTTGTTCTGGGGGCGTGGTCATGACGGGCTGTTACCCGAGGTGTCGGCTGAGCGGCGACGGACGCCGCGCGCCTCGAGATCTGATATGCGGCGCGCCAAGCGACGACCATCATAAATCAACCACGCGATGAGCGCTCCGAGACCGATGGCGACAACCAAGTAGCAAGCCCAAATAAAGGCGGCGTGTTTGCCCATGATCAGCGTGCCTTGTCGGTGATTGTCGTACGGGGCGCGGATTGGCGAGCGGCGGCAGCGATTTCTAATGCGACTACGCGGCGGCGCATAATTTCGTTGCGCATAGCTTTTAAATGCATGGCGATGAAGAGCAGCAGAAATCCCAGCGCGCAAACGAGTAATGGGTAGCGGAAGCTGGCGTCGAGCGTCGTGGTCATGCGCGTCGAGGGTTGGTGCAAGGTGTTCCACCATTCGACTGAGAATTTAATGACAGGCAGAAGCGCTACGCCGACGAGGCTCAGGATGGCCGTTAGTTTTGCTGCTTCGGTTTCGTCATCAATGGATGTGCGCAGCGCGATAAGCCCGAGGTAGAGAAAGAACAGCAGCAACATTGACGTTAAGCGTGCGTCCCAGACCCAATAGGCGCCCCACATGGGTTTGCCCCACAGTGCGCCTGTAATCAGAGCGAGCAACGTGAACATGGCGCCGATGGGCGCTGCAGCCTTGGCGGAAACATCGGCTAAGGGATGCCGGAAGACCAGCAAGCCAAAACTTGAGATGGCGATGGCGACATAAGCACCCATGGCGAGCCAGGCGCTCGGCACGTGGATGTACATGATGCGCACGGTTTCGCCCTGCTGATAGTCGGCGGGAGAGCGGGCGAGAGCCATATAGAGGCCAATCGACAGAACTAAAGCAGCGGCGGCTGCAAGATAGGGGATCACTGCCGCCGACAGCGCCATGAAGCGCGTGGGATTGGCCAATTTTTGGGTCAGAGATTGCGTGGATGTGTTCATGGTGACGATCTAAAGGGTTCGAAAACGGGCGGCAAT
>JABFRJ010000065.1 GCA_013141255.1 Hyphomicrobiaceae bacterium | reverse complement strand
TTATCGCTCTCAGGCAAAAGCAACGATGCTGCTGCGGTCGGTCGTGGGGGGGCAGTCTTCAAAGAGCAGTGCATCACCTGTCATGGTGATGATGGCAAAGGTAAAGCAGAGCTCGGTGCGCCTAACCTCACTGACGCGCTTTGGCTCTACGGTGGCAGCAAAGACGCCGTAATGGAATCAATACGCACCGGACGAGGCGGGAATATGCCTGCATGGGCAAGCAAGTTGGATCCCGTCACAATTAAAGCCTTGGCTGTTTACGTCCACAACCTCGGTGGCGGAAAATAGGCCTCTGTGGCTTGGAAAGGCGTTTTGTGTGCTGCCCCGATGCCCTGCTAATTCAGATGCATCTTGAACGGTATCGCCACCAATCGGCACAAACGGATTCCGAGGCGGTTGGGGGCAGCGAGCTGTCGACTTGCTGCGTTGTAACTCCTGCGCGGCTGAGTGGAATCTGGGTGGTATTGCGGCGACTCTGGGACGCGACGCGTGACCGCGCCTTTCGATTTTGCCAGGAGGGTTCTGGCCCTTGACGACTGTCCTTGACAAGCGCGTTGATCCAATGGCCGAGCCCGGCGTTGTGACCGAACGACATGACGTTGAAGCGGTTAATCGCAAAGTTGATCGCGAGCTCTATGCACGACGGCAAACAATCTATCCCAAGCGCGCACGGGGAACATTCCGGCGGTTGAAGTGGATTATCATGGCCGCGACGCTGGCCATTTACTATGTGCTCCCTTGGGTTCGGTGGAACCGCGGCGCGGATCTTCCAAACCAAGCGGTTCTACTTGATATGGCAAATAATCGCTTTTTCTTTTTCTTCCTCGAAATTTGGCCGCAAGAGTTTTATTACGTCACCGGCTTGTTGATCTTGGGCGCGCTACTCTTGTTTCTCGCGACTTCGGTGGCGGGGCGCGTATGGTGTGGTTATGCCTGTCCGCAAACGGTGTGGACCGACATGATGATATCGGTGGAGCGCTTTTGGCAGGGAGACCGGAACGCCCGAATACTATTGGATAAATTGCCGTGGGGCCCGGGGAAGATTGCGCGCAAATTGATGACGCATCTCACGTGGCTCTTTATCGGCATATCTACAGGCGGTGCGCTGGTCTTCTATTTTCGCGACGCGCCGACGTTAGCGCGCGAACTTGCCACAGGAACCGCACCGCCGGCGGCATACCTGTTTCTCGGTATCTTTGCCTTGACGACATATGTCCTTGGCGGGCTCGCGCGCGAGCAAGTTTGTACTTACATGTGCCCTTGGCCACGCATTCAAGCAGCCATGACTGATAAGCATACACTCTTAGTTAGTTACAGAGAAGAACGAGGGGAACCCAGAGGCCCGGCTCGCAAAGGTGTTGGAGGTGTCATCGATTGGAGTTCGCGCGGCGATTGTATTGACTGCAAGGCGTGTGTAGTTGTTTGCCCTGCGGGCATTGACATTCGAGACGGGTCACAACTTGAGTGCATTCAATGTGCGCTGTGCATCGACGCCTGCAATGACATCATGACTAAGATTGGTCGCCCCAACAATCTGATCAGCTATGACACGGTCGCTGCCCGCGAAGCAAAAGCAAAGGGTGTGCATGAAGCGATCCAACTCGTGCGTCCGAGAACGCTGCTCTACGCGGGTCTTCTTTCACTCGTAGGCGCGATCATGCTGGTTGCTTGGCTCAACAGAACGGTCTTGGAAGTCAACGTGCTTCACGACCGAAACCCGCCTTACGTTCAGCTTTCCAACGGGGCAATTCGTAACGGGTTCACGGTAAAAATATTAAACAAACTCCATCAGCCACGAACGTTCCAGATTGAAACTCGCGGAATTGAGGCAGGAGAGATTGTGATTGTGGGTGCACCTTCCGGTAGCCAATCCGTTACGGTGGAGACAGATAATTTGCGCGAATTGCGGGTTTTCGTGACCCTTAGACCGGACTCGGTCGGCAAGCAGGCGTCATCGTCAACACCGTTCGATATCGTTGTTATCGATTCAACCAATAAAGCGTCGGCCATACGCCGGACGCTATTCCAACTGCCCGCAGCTGCAGCTAGGACGGCACCATGATCAGCGTTTCCAGTTCACATGAAGGTGCTGCGCACATGCTCACAGGTAAACATGTCCTCGTTTGTCTGTTGACGTTTTTTGGCATTGTCTTCGGTGTCAATTTCTATTTCATGTTTGCTGCGCTTTCCACTCACACGGGCGTCGTGTCCGTCGAGCCATATCGGAAGGGCTTGGCATACAATAGTAGAATTGCCGCCGACGAAGCTCAGCAAGCGCGCGGATGGCACGATGTCCTTAGTATTGATGCAGCGGGCGCTGTTTTGCTCAAAATCGTCGACAAGTCTAACATCGCAGTACCAGACCTTATCGTGACGACTACCATTGGTCGTCCTTCAACGATACAATTTGACCGCCACCTCACGCTAAAACCTCAGTCGAATGGTGTCTATGTCTCGTCAGCAGGCTCCTTGGACGCTGGCGCTTGGCTTGTATCAATTGAAGCTCGCACAGCAGAAAATGCGAGCGAGCCAGTTTATCGTGCTCGGAGGCGACTGTGGCTCAAATACTAACTTACGATAAAACTTTAGCGTTGGATGCCGCTCAGCCCGATCCCCAACGAACGACACTCGTTAGCCTCGCCGTTGAGGGGATGCATTGCGGCGCGTGCATGCGGAAAGTCGAAAATGCGTTATCAGCCTTACCGGGGGTTACAGCCGCGCGCGCGAATTTGTCCTCTAAGCGTGTCAGTGTCGTCGCGTTAGACGGAAAGCGAAATGCTGAAGTATACATTGAAACCCTCAGTGGATTGGGCTTCACTGCATCGCTGCTGCCTGATAGTGCGGCGCAGCAGACGTCAAGAACGAGCTTTGATATCTGGAAGCGTGTCGGCGTCGCGGGCTTCGCAGCAGCCAATATCATGTTGCTGTCTGTATCTGTGTGGTCGGGTCACTCCGGTGAGATGCCGCATTCAGTGCAAGGGCTTTTTCATTGGCTGTCGGCGTTGATCGCCTTGCCCACTGTGGCCTATGCTGGTCGCCCATTCTTCGTCTCAGCGCGAGAGGCTATTCGGAATGGTCGGTTGAATATGGATGTTCCAATCTCGGTCGGCGTATTACTCGCGACTGGCATGAGTTTATTTCAGACTATGCGTGGGTCGGAACAGGTCTATTTCGATGCTGCGGTTACGCTGTTGTTCTTCCTTTTGATTGGGCGTGCTCTCGATCAATTTGTGCGCACGCGCGCCGCGGGGGCTGCTGAAAATCTGCTTGGCATACGCGCACCGGCAGCTTCAGTCCTGCTTCCAGATGGCAGTATTGAGCGCATTGCCACATCGGAAATACTCCCTGGCATGCGCCTCATCGTTGCCGCCGGAGAGCGCGTGCCGGTAGATGGGCGCGTTTACAAGGCAAAATCGGATATCGATGAGTCGCTCTTGACGGGTGAAAGTTTGCCACGAACCGTTGCGACGGGTGACACTATATTTTGCGGCACTCTAAATTTGACGAGTCCAATTGAAATTGAAGCGACTACCGTTGCGGAAAACACGCTGCTGGCCGAAATTGCACAACTGATGACGACGGCCGAGCAGGCTAAAGGCCGTTACGTCCGGCTTGCAGACCGTGCTGCTCAAATTTATGCGCCGGCAGTCCATATTTTGGGCTTACTCACATTTGTCGGATGGATGCTTGCCGGATATAATTGGGAGCCTGCTCTCACGGCGGCCATTGCAGTGTTAATCATCACATGCCCGTGCGCGTTGGCGCTGGCAGTGCCGGCTGTGCAAGTCGTTGCGACCGGTCGCCTCATGCAAGCTGGAATTATCTTGAAATCCGCTGACGGTCTTGAGCGTTTGTCAGAGGTTGATACCGTTGTGTTTGACAAGACGGGTACGCTCACGCTCGGGGAACCGCGTCTCGCGACCGACAGCCCAGTGAAGGACCACGATCTCGCGATAGCTGCGGGTCTGGCGAGCCGAAGTCGGCATCCCTACTCGCGCGCGGTTGTTATCGCAGCGCGATCGCATGGATTGACGCCCCGGATTGTAGAGAACGTGCAAGAGATTGCAGGCGAAGGCCTGACGGCCATTGTTGACGGGACACAAGTGCGCCTAGGGTCAGCGTCATATTGCGGATATGGCGGCCAGCCAATTCAAGGTCTCTATTTCCGCTGGGGCTCGGATGCTCCGGTTCCGCTTGCGATGCTTGATCGATTGCGGTCCGATGCAATCGACACTTTGGGTGTTCTGAGGTCGCAAGGATTCAATTTGCATATATTGTCAGGCGATCAGCGGGACTCAGTTGCGTCTGCTGCCGCAGCAACAGGTATTTCCTATTGGATGGCGGCTCAAAAGCCCGACGATAAGATCCGAGAGATCGAACGTCTGAGCCGGGTTGGTAAAAAAGTTCTGATGGTAGGTGACGGCCTTAATGATGCTCCGGCACTCGCAGCTGGGCATGCATCGCTTTCGCCGTCGACGGCTGCAGATATTAGCCAGGTGGCGGCTGACGCAATTTTCCAAGGGGAACGGCTTCGACCGATCCTTGAACTACTTGAGGTAGCCAAGTTGACGAAGCGCCGGTCACTTGAAAACTTTACAATTGCGATTGGCTACAATCTCGTCTTCGTTCCGTTGGCGATGTTGGGTTACGTTACTCCTTTGATAGCTGCGATTGCCATGTCAGGGTCGTCTATCGCGGTAACACTGAATGCTTTACGGATGTCGAATCCTCGGAGAGGAGTGCACTCATGACAGCGCTTGCATGGCTTGTGCCTGTTGCTTTGTTCCTAGGTGGATTGGGGCTTGCTGCGTTTCTCTGGTCATTAAGCCGCGGCCAGTTCGATGACCTTGAAGGTGCGGGGTGGCGCGCTCTTGATGATGAAGGGACAGTTATTCGAGCCTCGCATACTGGCAGTCGCAGCCCAGTTCAGCCTCCGCAACGCTAATCGGGCGGCCCAATGAACCACACTCCAAATGCCCCCCCCCTTGAGCGCAAACCTTTTGAAACGGAGCCGCGCCAGGTGCCACTTGATGCGCCGTGGAATTGGCTGGCCGCGGGGTGGCGTGACTTATGGCAGGCTCCATCAATTGGGCTATTGTACGGTGCGATCATTGCAGCGGGGGCATTTGGATTTTCGGTCTTTCTTCTCAAGTTTGGGGCATTATCACTACTCTTGGCATTAGCAGGTGGATTTTTTCTTGTTGCTCCGTTGTTTGCAGTAGGCCTCTATGAAACAAGTCGACGGCTCGCGATGGGCCAATCGATTACGATTATTGATTCGCTTCTAGCTGGTCGCGGCGCAAAAATTCAATTGGCACTTCTTGGTGTTGTGCTGACATTGATTTTTATCGTGTGGCTACAATTGGCATTCGTTCTGTCAGCACTCTTTCTCGGTGGTGGACAGCTGCCGCAGCCTAGTGAG
Source organism: Hyphomicrobiaceae bacterium (assembly GCA_013141255.1). Classification (GTDB taxonomy): domain Bacteria; phylum Pseudomonadota; class Alphaproteobacteria; order Rhizobiales; family Hyphomicrobiaceae; genus JABFRJ01. Next base: position 5,187 of record JABFRJ010000065.1, on the reverse strand, counting down.
TTTCTGCAAGCGCTGCTTTTTACAACCAATGGCATTGCATTGCTTATTGTGGGCACATTCGTTGGGGCTGTGCTTGCGGGTGTTGTTTTTGCATTATCGACTGTATCTGTACCCATGCTGCTTGACCGCAGGATCGATCTACACACGGCATGTAGCGCCAGTCTGAAGGCAACGCTAAGAAACCCCCGCCCCATGGCGCTCTGGGCAAGCTTGATCGTTGTTATGATGGCTGCTGGTTTTGTTACACTCTTCATAGGTTTGGTCGTCGCGTTCCCATTGATTGGTCATGCGACTTGGCATGCGTATCAAGACATTTATGGCGAAGGATCGCGTTAATCGCCAACCCGACGATTTATCTGTTTCCGATCTTTTGACACTGCGGGCTAATACAGCGTGGCGGCTCGCTTTTACCCATTCTCTCATCGCATATTTTTCTGCATACTCCCCACAAACCAGCGCTTAATGGCTCGGCTCGACGGGGACGCAATGACCACAATCTATTCTGCCCGCACCATTCTCACCATGAACCCTGCTCGTCCGGTCGTGAGCCATGTTGCTGTTCGTGACGGCCGCATTCTTGGCGCTGGCTCCATCGATGAGTTGATTGGCTGGGGGCCTCATACTATTGATGATCGTTTTCGCGATAAAGTACTTATGCCAGGACTGGTTGAAGGCCACAGCCACACGTCCGAAGGATCGCTTTGGCAGTTTGTGTACTGTGGCTACTTTGATCGCACCGATCCGGATGGGCGCGTTTGGCCAGGTGTAAAAACTATCGATGCGCTGGTCGAACGTATGGCCGAGGCCAACCGTCAACGTCGCCGGGCAGATTCCGCTCTAACGGGTTGGGGACTGGATCCGATATACTTCAAAGATCGCCGCGTCGAGCGTGCCGATCTTGATCGGGTAGAACGTGACCGTCCGATCGGAATTATGCATGCCAGCGGCCACATCATGAGCGTCAATACTAAAGCGCTCGAAATGGCGAATATGATGAGGTCGGGCATTAATCATCCAGGCGTTCCGATGGGCGCTGACGGCTTGCCAACTGGAGAGATGAAGGGCCCAGAGGCCATGACGCCGGTTGGTGTCCATGTTGGTCTTGATCGAGCGCTGCTTGCGAGCGATGAGCCAGGGCTACGAGCCTTCGGTAGACTTTGTGTGCGCAAAGGCGTGACGACCGCAACTGACCTAGCGAGTCTCCTTCCTTCTGACGCCGTAAAAATGATGCAGCGCGTGACACGAGAAGATGATTTTCCGGCGCGTATTGTTGCTATGCGTGTTTTCCGTGGCGTCTCTCCAACCGACCTCGTTCGCCATGCCATGGAATTGAGATCGCATACATCGGATCGATTACGATTGGGTGCCATCAAAATTGTGGTCGATGGTTCGATCCAAGGTTTCTCTGCTCGACTGCGTTGGCCCGGCTACTATAATGGTGCCCCACCCGGACTTTGGTACGTTGCCCCCGAGCAATTGCGCGAGGTTCTGGACCTTGCTCTGCTAAATCAGATCCAAGTGCATGCCCATACAAATGGGGATGAAGCGACCGAACTTGTTTTGGATACACTTGCCTCCGTATTGTCGAAAGCACCAACGCTTGATCATCGCCTCACTTTGCAGCATTGCCAGCTTGCTGACACTGCGCTTTTTCGGCGTATGAAGTTACTTGGGGTCGGGGTAAACTTGTTTCCCAATCATCACTACTTCTGGGGGGACCAGCATTATGCGCTAACGGTAGGGCCGGAGCGTGCCGAGCGAATGAACGCGTGTGCGACAGCATTGGCCAATGGGGTTCCGCTGGCCATTCACTCTGATGCGCCGGTGACGCCGCTTGGTCCATTATTTATGGCTTGGTGTGCCATGCATCGTATCACTGCCAGCGGCAGGACGCTTGGTCGGCATGAACGCATCAACCTTAACGATGCGCTCAAGACAATTACACTCGGTGCTGCCTACTCGCTTAAGCTTGATCATGAGGTCGGTTCGATTGAATGCGGCAAACGAGCGGACTTCACGGTCCTCGATGAAAATCCACTCGAGGTCGATCCAATGGCACTCAAGGACATCGGTATTTGGGGGACCGTGCAAGGGGGGCGTATTTTTGACGTGTCGCGGTTGTGACGTCGATTGCTCTGGGGCGTAGATCTGCACTCCCAGTTACGATTATTGGTGGCTATTTGGGAGCCGGTAAGACGTCACTCATCAACCACTTATTGCGAAGCGCTTGTGAGCGGCGGATAGCTGTCCTGGTGAATGAGTTCGGGGCATTGCCAATAGATACAGATCTGATCGAAGCAGCTGCAGGCCACGTCCTCACTCTGTCTGGGGGATGCATATGTTGCAGTTACGGCGACGATCTGATCACTGCGCTAATGTCATTTGGATCTCGCATCGATGAATTTGACGATATCTTGGTCGAATGCAGTGGTGTGGCTCTACCTGACTCGGTCGCTGCGAGTTTAACGCTGGTATCAGGGGTCCATTTGCAAGGGATCGTTGTCATCGTGGATGCAAGCAACATCGAGAGCAAACTCAGTGATCGCTACGTCGCCGATACCGTGAGGCGACAGCTCGCCGCTGCTGACCGTTTGCTCATCAATAAAACTGATTTGGTCTCCCTGCCGAGATTGCAAAACATCGAACACATGTTGGCGTCCGATTTCCCGCGTGCAAAAATTGTACTTACAGCCCATGGCGCTGTTGACAGCGGTGCGATTTTTGGTCCTCAGACATTCTGCGGGTTTGTTGGCGATGCCCAACGCTCGCCACACGATCTAACGACACTGTCTTCGACAACTTTCGAAATTCACAATCCAATCGACATCGCAGCGCTTGCGGCGAACTTGTGTGATCGGAAGTTATCGCTCGTGCGCGCCAAAGGCGTTTTGCTTGATCTCGATGGCAAATGGATGGTGCTTCAAATTGTTGACCAACGGATCCAAATCACAACCGCACGGACGCAACACAGACGTCACGGGTCTCTTGTTTGCATCGCGCATCCTGGACCTATGGACCGCCTGGCTCTGACCGCGGCGGTTGCAGCCCCCGTATTGCCTCGACAGACTTAACAGTTGCATGCTCTCATGATCGTTTTGTAGAAGTGGATTTACGAGACAGTAAATTCTTGAGAGTGAACGCAATACACGTCAGGTCTTAAGCTCCTGCCCGACGCATCCTACAGGCGCCGCGTCATGGACTCGTGCTCGCTCGGCACTACGAGATTATCTCTGAATTGGAGCTACTCGAAGTTCAAACCACCCCAGCAAAGGTAAACCTACGTGATTTGACCCAGCAATGCGAAGTTTCAGACTCGATGCGCCAATAGTTTCGAGACTTGGGTAGGTACGTTCAGTTACCCATGTATCCGGGCCGAACAGTACCGAAGTGGCGCACCTAGTGAGATTAAAGTGCGAACACCTATCTGATTGAAGTTGCGGCTTGAACACGTTCGTCGTTGCGGCGCGACCCGAGCGCAAATGGAGCCCGCGCGACGATATAGATCCGGGGATCCTTGCGCCCGGACCCGTGTCGAGAACGCTCGATGATCTCGAAGCCTGAGCTTTCGATCTCGCGTTCGAGCTCAAAGCCTGAGAAGAACGCGACATGGGGTGCCTTGCCCACGAGCCGCGCCACCGGCACGGCGAGCCTGAGGAGAGGGTTCATTTCGGAGAGGCAAGGTGTCTTCGAAATAAAGAGGCCGCCCGGCTTCAACGCGCGGATCACCTGCCGCAACACTGCAGATCGATCGGCGATCAGATGCAGAACATTAAATGCGAGCACGGCATTGAAGGTGCCGTCAGCCTTGAAGGCGTGATCTGCTGGCGCCACCTCGAACGCGGCATTGCCGCAGCCCTGCGCACCCGCTTTCTCTCGTGCGATGGCAATCATCTCGCCCGAAACGTCAGTACCTACGAGTCGGGCAACGGCAGGCGCAAGCGACAGTGCGGTCGTGCCGGTGCCGCAGCCGAGTTCGAGCACGGTGTCGGTCTCGCGGAGCCGCTGGTGCGTGCTCTCGAGGGTGCGCGTGTAGCCGGCCATGTCTTTGATCGGGTCGCGGGCATACTTGCGAGCCACGCGATCCCAGAAGTGCTGGTCGTCAGTGTCGTGGTGCATCGGTTCCTCCATAGGGCACGCCTGCCTAGCACATGCAGTAATGTTGCGAATTGCCAAGATAAGCACATCCGATATACATGAACGCATGAGAGAGTTGGATTGGAATGCAGCACGGGCGTTCTGCACCACGGCAGATGCTGGCTCGCTATCGGCCGCGGCCCGCAAGTTGGGCCTTACGCAACCGACGATGTCGCGCCAGGTTGCAGCGCTGGAGGCCGGCCTCGGCGTGTCCCTATTCGAGCGGGTCGGCAAGCGGCTTGTCCTGACAGATTCCGGGCGGGGGCTTCTGGAGCACGCACGGACGATGGCTGCCGCCGCCGATGCCATGGCGCTTGCCGCCGAAGGAAAATCGCAGGACGTCACCGGACGCGTCGTCATCTCCGCCACGGACGCGTTTGCCGCCTATCTGCTCCCCGAAATCATCGGGCACATCCGTGAGTTGGCGCCTCAGATGACTCTTGTTGTCGTCGCCACCGATTCGATCAGTGATCTCAGGCGGCGCGAGGCCGACATCGCCATCCGCCACGTGCGCCCGACCGAGCCCGAGCTGATCGCGCGGCTCGCGGTCGAAATGACAGCTCACTTCTATGCAGCCGAGACCTGGGTCGCCAGCAACGGACTGCCGCGAACGGTCGCCGACATCGGCAAGGTCGACCTGCTGGGTTTCGAGCCCGTCGAGCGGTTCGTCGAGCACTTGAGCAATGCCGGCATCACCGTAACGGCGGACCAGTGCCGAATCGTTTCGGCGAACTCCGTGGCTCTGTGGGAGATGACGCGGCGTGGGCTCGGTGTCGGCATGATGCTGCGCGAGTGCGCCGAGGGGATGCCGGGCCTGGTGCAACTGCTGCCCGACCTGCCGGGGACGCCGGTGCCGGTCTGGCTCGTCACGCATCGCGAGCTGCACACCAGCAAGCGCGTGCGACTGGTGTTTGATGCTATCGCCGAGCAATTGTCTCGCCGCTCGACCGGCGGCGGCGCCCGGCAACCAATTCGCACGAACTCCATGCCATCATCTTGATATCGAACAGTCGCGCGCCGTACCGGATAAAAGTGCGAACACCTATGTTATTG
>JABFRJ010000020.1 GCA_013141255.1 Hyphomicrobiaceae bacterium | reverse complement strand
ACAATAGCGCCATTGCGACAGACGGATCAGACCGGCTCTTGACCAGCGTATTCCACAGCGCATGCAGAAACGCCGCTGCCAACACCGCGAGAAAAACGTAGAGCGTCATGCCCGCGCAAGCGCTTTAGGGCGGACCTTATGGTCGAGCCATGCGCCGAATTCAGCGCTCCGCGTCTTGGGGTCGATCACATCAGCCTTGAGCCCCATCCGCCACTGCAAATCGGCACGCGACTCCACGCCTTCAACGGCTCTGAGATCGCGTGCAATCTCACTAACCTCCGCTTCACTCCGCGCCAAACCTTCGTCAATATGCCGTTGCGCTTGTTTGGCGATAATGGCCGCAATCATCGCAAAATCAAATTCCGGATGATACTGCACGCCCCAAAACGACGACGCGCCACGCTCAATCACTGCCGCTTGCACGTCACTTACATGATTGGACGCCAATAGAGTTGCACCCTCGGGCAGTGCCTCGACCTCATCTTGATGCGAACAAAGTGCATCGAAAGCGGCAGGCTTTGCACGATACATTGGATGCTCGCGCCCTGCATCGGTCAGCATGATGCCACGCGCCACGCCGATTTCGCGCCCCTTGGGGTTGAGCCGCACCCGCCCACCAAGTGCCTGCGTCATGAGTTGCAAACCGTAGCAGCTCCCAAACGTCGGGATGCCGCGTTCAAAAACTTCGCGGGCAAGGCCAAGTTGATCGCGCACTTCCGCGCGATCTTCGTACACACTCAAAGGAGAGCCGGAAATTACCGCGCCGTCGAAATCATCAAGCCCCATGCCTTGCGGCAAACGCTCGCCGTCAGCCGTGTTGAGCGTAAACGTGCGCACCCGCTCATCATGACGCAGCAGCGCCGTCCGAAAGAACGCGTCGTTGGTTTGCCCGCCCGCTCGAACGATGTCGTCTTGTGAGGCGACATGCGCGCAATTCAAAACCAAGATCTGCACATCACCCCCCAAAACCACGTTTGCATAGCAAACAAATTAGTTATGCTTTTCCGAAGCCGCTTTCTTTAGCCTTCAGCAGCGCTACAACGGTCGAGTTCACCGGCGTAGCAATGCCAAATTTCGCGCCTTCGCGTGGCACCGCGCCATTGATGTTGTCAATCTCGGCTTTGCGCCCCGCCAAATGATCGAGCAGCATCGATGGCCGCGATCCTGGAATCTTCTGCCCGAAATCCCAGACGTAGCGCACGGGATCGTTGAAATCGAGCTTGATGCCCTTCGCGCGCGCCACATGGAACGCTTCCGTTGCGCATGCAGCCGCAATCGACCATCCTTGCGGCGAGGCTTGAATTTCGCCAACGCGAAGTCCAGTCATCGCGCATGGGCCAGAGTAGGTGCAATTACACAGCAACTTTTCCCACACCATCTTGTGAATATCGTCAAAAGTCAGGACTTTGAAGCCCCCCGACTCCCAAGTAGTTTTCACCTTTTCAAGCCGATCCGTCAGTCCGCCGTTCATTTCGCCGAGCCGCACAAACTCCATGCCGTTATGATGCGCGTGGCCAGGGCCCTTCATCGACGCGCCGAAGCCGCCAACAACGCCCATCATGATCCGCTTCGAGCCAACGACTTCCGCCACTTTATCGGCCGAGCCAAGACCGTTTTGGATGGTCAGGATCGGCGCGTCAGATTTGGAGATTGCGAGCGCGTCATGCGCGGCTGCCGTGACACCGTCGTCCTTGGTGGCGATGATGACGAGATCGGCGTCTTTCACATCGCGGGCATTGACCGTCGCCTTGAGCTTGACCGTGCGGTCACCGCTTGCGCCTTCGACACGCAGGCCCTTAGAATTAATCGTATCGACATGATCCTGCCACACGTCGACGGCCCACACGTCATGCCCGCCGCTTGCGAGCAACGCCGCATAGACGGACCCCATGGCACCGACGCCAAGAATTGCGATTTTCATATCAGTCCCCAGTTTTGTCATCGGTCGAAAAAAGCGCCAGCCGTAAGGTTGCGTCAATGTATACATTCCAGCAGAACATTGTCCGCCCCGCCGCCAAAAGCAAGCATCCCTTGCGCGGCCCAGGTTTGCAGCAAGGTTTGCAGCAAGGTTTGCATGAAAATCTGGAAAATGCGGACTCGCCCCGACCCGCCGCACATGCGGCAAAATTCGGAGACCCGCGCGACCAGCGCGTAAGGTCCAATCTGAGTCCAATCAGTGCGTTCTTCCAACGCAGAACCCAACAACGTCTGCGAGCGCACGCTTTGCTGGCGCATCGGGGAAGATTTCGAGCGCGTCCCGTGCGATTGATCCGTAGTGACGGGCACGCTCAAAGGTGGCTTCGATCGCTTTATGCTTTTTCATGAGGCTGACAGCGTGCTCAAGATCGCCGTCGCTGATTTGCCCGTCGGTCAGCGTGCGCTTCCAGAACGCGCGCTCTTCGTCGTTACCGCGGCGGAACGAGAGAATAATAGGCAGCGTAATTTTGCCTTCACGGAAATCATCGCCTACCGATTTTCCAAGCCGCGCACTGTCGCCACCATAATCGAGCGCATCGTCGACAAGTTGAAACGCGATACCAAGGTTTTTGCCATACGAGCGCAGCGCAGCTTGCTCTTCTGACGGTCGCTGCGCGATGGCCGCGCCAACTTCGGCGGCAGCAGAGAACAAAGCCGCCGTTTTGGCGTTGATAATGGCGAGATACTCGTCTTCCGTCGTCGCGGTATTTTTGGCCGCCGACAACTGCATCACTTCGCCTTCGGCAATCACTGCCGCTGCATTAGACAAGATCTTGAGGGCCGGTAGCGAGCCCACATCAACCATCATGCGAAAGGCTTGTCCGAGCAAAAAATCACCGACCAGTACGCTGGCTTGGTTCGACCACAACAGCCGCGCAGTGGGCTTGCCCCGCCGGACCGCGCTCTCATCAACCACATCGTCGTGCAGCAATGTAGCGGTATGCATGAACTCGACCGTCGCTGCGAGCCGCACGTGGCCCTCGCCTTGGTAGCCGACAAGCTTAGCGCCCGCGATGGTCAGCATCGGACGCAGCCGCTTGCCGCCAGAATCAATCAGATGCCGCGCCAGCTCCGGAATGAGATCAACGTCTGAAATCGCCTTATCGAGAATGATGCGGTTCACCCGCTCCATATCCTCCCCGACCAGATCAAGGATTGGCTTCAGGAGTTCGACGGGCTCACGTCCGCTATCGATCTGTACAACCACGCCCATTAGCGCTCGACCCTTAAAAGCTCAAGAAATTGCAGCGTTCATTTTCGTGAGAACAATGTACAATCAGAACGCATCTAATCCTAGTGCCAGAAGCAGTCAGAACCAGCCAGAACCAGCTAGAACCAAGCTGCGGAGTTGAGCACATTGCCGCAGGTGGCCTCTTAAGTGTCCCGCAGTGCTTGAGGGCATGAGTGCTGTTTTATGGCATATGGATAAGCAAAACCGGTATTCAATCGACATCCCGCCAGATAGGCACTCATGCACCTGTTACTCGCCACCAACGATCCGGTTTTATTGAGTTTTGTCAGCACCCTATTGGGCGAGGCGGGGCTCCACTATATCATCGCCGATGAGCATGCGAGCGCGATCGAGGGCCGGATCGGAGCATTCCCACGCCGCGTCATGGTCGCCTCCGATGACGCAGCCGCCGCAGAACAACTGCTGCGTGACGCCGATCTTAGCCATGAGCTGCCCAATAAACCGGCCAACAAACGACCAAAAACGTGAGACCCAAGGTGATCGAAAAAATTCCGAGCATCGAAGCCACCCAATCAATCGAAACCACGACCGATGCCTACCTCGACGGACGCATCTGGCTGAGCCAACCCGCTCGCGGCTATCGCGCCGGCCTCGACGCTATAATCCTCGCGGCTGCCTGTCCCGCGGCCGCAAACGCCGCTGTTCTCGATTGCGGAGCAGGTGTCGGCACCGTGGGCTTAGCGGTCGCATCGCGCTGTCCAGCAGCCATGGTCACGCTTGTCGAAAAGTCGCCAGCACTGGCACAACTCGCACATGTCAATGCTGCCGAAAACCATCTCGGAGACCGCGTTTCAATCGTCACAACCGACGTCACTTCAAGCCTCTCACTAAGTCCCGCATTACTTGCGCGCGCGGAAACCTTTGATCACGTCGTCGCCAACCCACCTTACTTCGATCACGCCCAAGGCACCCGTGCCTCAGACACGCTTAAAGATGGCTCACATGCAATGCCGTCTGGCACGCTCGACGATTGGGTGCGTTTTGCCGCCTCCATGGCCAAACCCGGAGGCACCTACACTCTCATTCACCGTGCCGAGGCGCTGGGCGAAATCCTAGCCGCCTGCCAACGCCGTTTCGGTGGCCTAAAAATTCTACCCCTTCATACTCGCCTAGACGCACCTGCAACACGCGTCGTCGTCCAGGGCATTAAAGGCAGCCGTGCACCGCTAGCTCTTTTGCGGGGCCGCGCCGTCCACGGAGCTGATGGCAAAGTTTACACCGCCGAATTTGAAGGCATCCTTCGCTCGGGCGCCCCGTTGGCCCTTTAGCGCGCAAGTCTCGAAAGCTGGATTGTGCGCTGCACAAACTTACGCCTTAGCGCCACAACGTGCACAAATTTTCATCACTGTTGGCGCCCGCACTCGACCACAAGACAACGCGCAACAAATTGAAAAACATAACTTAAAAGGCGCTTGGCTCAGATGGCATGGCGTTTGCAGTCGTTAACCATTGAACCGTCCGCGTCTGCGGATGCCAGTGGAGACACTCATGACGACCAAAGCCTCGCGCAATTCCATTTCATCGACCACTAACTCGCTGTCGCAAGTTTCCCGCCGCCGCATCCTTCAGACAACATCTGCCAGTGCCCTGATGTTGGCTGCCCGCGCCCTCGTCCCCGGTGGCGCTTACGCGCAAGGCACTGGCCCCGAAGTCAAAGGGACCAAGCTCGGTTACATAGCGCTGACTGACGCCGCCCCCCTCGTCATCGCCAAAGAAAAAGGCTTCTTCGCCAAGCACGGCTTGCCCGACATGGAAATCCTAAAGCAAGCGTCCTGGGGCGCGATGCGGGACAACATGGCGCTGGGCACCAAGGCCAACGGCATCGACGGCGGCCACATCCTGCGCCCTAAAACGCATCTCTACGCCACCGGCAAGGTGATGCAGAACAGCCAACCTCTGCCCATGTACACGCTCCTCAACCTCAACGAGGACTGCCAAGCAATTTCAGTTTCAAACGAGTTCAAAGACCTGAAAGTCGGCACCGACAGCTCAGCCCTCAAAGAAGCCTTCGCCAAAAAGAAAGCCAGCGGCAAAGACGTCAAGGTCGCCATGACCTTTCCCGGCGGGACACATGATCTCTGGATCAGATACTGGCTCGCAGCCGGCGGCATTGATCCAGACAAAGACATAAGCACCATCGTCGTGCCACCACCGCAAATGGTCGCGAATATGAAAGTCGGCACCATGGACGCTTTCTGCGTCGGCGAGCCGTGGAATGAGCAACTCGTCAATCAAGACATCGGCTTCTCTGCCTGTACCACGGGCGAAATCTGGTTCCAGCATCCAGAAAAAATTCTCGGCATGCGCGCCGATTGGGTCGACGCCAATCCCAAAGCGGCCCTCGCCATTTTGATGGCAACCATGGAAGCGCAGCAGTGGTGCGACAAGATGGAGAACAAAGCCGAGATGGCCGAAATTATCGGCCGCCGTCAGTGGTTCAACGTCCCCGTTCCCGACATCATCGGTCGCCTCAAAGGCGACATCAACTACGGTCGCGGCCGCATCGAAAAAGGTACCAAGTACGGTATGAAATTTTGGGGCACCAAGGGTGAGAGCTCCTATCCTTGGAAAAGTCTCGACACCTGGTTCGTCACCGAAAACATCCGTTGGGGCAAATTCGCCCCCGACATCGATATCAAAGCTCTCGTCAACAAAACCAACCGCTCCGACTTGTGGCTGGAAGCAGCGAAAGGTCTGGGCCTCAAAGACCTGCCATCTGGCGACAGTCGCGGCGTCGAGAAATTCTTCGACGGCAAGGTTTTCGATCCCGCCGACCCAATGGCCTACTTAAAATCACTCTCGATCAAGCGTGCACAAGTCTGAGGCAACCTCAGGAGACCCAACATGTCCGCAGCTGCCGTCAAACTTAAACTCGTCGAAACCCACGCTGGCCCTTTGCCACCGCGCGTCGCTGCAGTTGCGGCTGCCGAACATGTCCGAAAGGCCGAAGCCGTGCCTCCTGCACCAACAAAACCAGCGGTCGTCTTCGCCCGCTGGATCGGACGCGGTATCGCGCAAGCGTTGCCCGCCTTGATCGTCACTCTCGTCCTCTTACTGATTTGGGAACTTGCCTGCTCCGGCCCCAAGGCCAGCTTACCCGCACCGTCTAAAATCTGGATGGAATCCCGCGATCTCATCACGCAACCCTTCTTCGTCAACGGCCCGCAAGATATTGGTCTCGGGTGGCGCATCCTCACGTCGCTGCAACGCGTGGCCATCGGCTTCGGTCTCGCCGCCATCGTCGGCGTGCTGATGGGCGCACTCGTCGGTCAAAGCCAATGGGCTATGCGCGGTCTCGATCCGATCTTCCAAGTTTTGCGCACTGTACCGCCTCTGGCTTGGTTGCCAATTTCGCTTGCCGCCTTCCGCGACAGCGCGCCGTCGGCCATCTTCGTCATCTTCATCACCGCGATCTGGCCCGTCATTATCAACACAGCCGTCGGCATCCGCAATATCCCGCAGGATTACCGCAACGTCGCTGCCGTCTTGCGGCTCAACCACGCAGAATTCTTCTGGCGCATCATGATCCCCTCCGCTGCGCCTTATATCTTCACCGGTCTCCGTATCGGCATCGGCCTCTCCTGGCTCGCCATCGTCGCGGCTGAAATGCTAACCGGCGGCGTCGGTATCGGCTTCTTTATCTGGGACGCTTGGAACTCATCGAAACTCTCCGACATTGTCGTGGCTTTGATTTACATCGGCGTCGTCGGATTCGTCTTGGATCGTATCGTTGCCGCCCTCGGTACATTGGCAACACGCGGCACCGCCGCCGCCTAAGGAGACATCACCATGATTGCTCGCGTTGACGCCAAATCCCACACAGAATCCGTGACCATGCGCCCTGGTCGTGCCTTCCTTAACATCGACCACGTCGACAAAACCTTTGCGCGCGGCGGTGTCACAACTGAAGTCTTGAAAGACGTGAATCTCACCATCGACAAAGGCGAGTTCATCTCAATCATCGGTCACTCCGGTTGCGGCAAGTCCACCCTGCTCAACCTGATTTCGGGGCTCACCAACGTCACGGCAGGTGCGATCCTGCTCGAAGATCGCGAAGTCAACGCGCCGGGGCCAGACCGCGCTGTGGTCTTCCAGAACCACTCGCTGCTGCCGTGGTTGACCGTCTACGACAACATCAAATTGGCCGTCGACAAAGTCTTCAGCGGCACCAAAAGCAAGGTCGAGCGTCACGACTGGACCATGCACAACCTGAGTTTAGTGCAAATGGAGCACGCCAAAGACAAGCGCCCCTCGGAAATCTCGGGCGGCATGAAGCAGCGCGTCGGCATCGCCCGTGCCCTCGCCATGGAACCCAAGGTATTATTGATGGACGAACCCTTCGGCGCACTGGATGCGTTGACGCGTGCAAAGTTGCAAGAGTCCGTGATGGAAATTCACAGCCGCCTCGGCAACACCGCCGTCATGATCACGCACGACGTCGACGAAGCCGTGCTCTTGTCAGACCGCATCGTCATGATGACCAACGGCCCCGCCGCCTGCATTGGTGAGATCTTAAAAATCGACCTGCCGCGTCCACGTCAGCGCCTGGAACTCGTCAGCGATCCCGCCTACATCGCCGCCCGCGAAGCCGTCCTCCGCTTCCTCTATGAACGCCACAGCTACGTCGAGTCTGCAGCATAGTGTCTTTGCCGACCGTCTCAATACGGCAGCCCCACATAGTTTTCCGCCAACGCGGTCGATGCCGCTTTCGACGACAGCGTGTACTCCAATTCCGCCCGCTGCATATTGCGCTCGAAACTCGATGACTCCGGGAACGTGTGCAGCATTTGCGTCATCCACCACGAAAAGCGCTCGGCTTTCCAAATCCGCGCCAGCGCCCGCTTTGAGTAGGCGTCAAGAGCAGCATCCGATTTTTCGCCGTAATGCTCCATCAAGCCGCGCGACAAATAGTAGATGTCGCTCGCCGCGAGGTTGAGCCCTTTAGCACCGGTCGGTGGCACGATGTGCGCAGCATCGCCCGCCAGAAACAGCCGCCCAAACCGCATTGGCTCCGCCACAAAACTTCTCAGTGGCGCAATGCTCTTCTCAATCGACGGCCCGGTGACAAGTTGCTCACGCGACACTGGATCAAGGCGCGACTTGAGTTCATCCCAAAACCGCGCGTCCGACCACGCCTCCACGTCATCGCTCAAACTGCACTGCACATAGTACCGGCTGCGCGTCTTCGACCGCATCGAGCATAGCGCAAACCCCTTCGGGTTCGTCACATAAATCAGTTCATCGTTGACCGGCGGCACATCGGCCAGCACGCCGAGCCATCCGAACGGATACACGCGCTCGTGCTCCTGGATCGCTCCTTGCGGAACACTGCGCCGCCCGATGCCGTGATAGCCGTCACACGCCGCCACAAAGTCCGCCTGCAACTCCTGCGCAACGCCATCCTTCTTGAAACGAATAACCGGCGTGTGTCCGTCGAAGTTCGCAATCTCGGTCACTTCCGCGTCGTAGATCGTTTGCAAGCCTTTGGCCGCCCGCGCCTCCATCAAATCGCGCGTGATCTCGGTCTGCCCATAGACCAGCACCGACTTGCCTGTCAGATCTTTGAACGAGATATGATGCAACCGATCCGAGACTGAGATCAGTGTGCCATCATGCACCAGCCCCTCAGCGCGCATCCGCGTGCCGACACCAGCCTCATCGAGCATGTTCTGCATACCCGTCTCAATCACGCCCGCGCGAATGCGTCCGAGCACATAGTCAGGCGATTGCCGCTCAACGATGACGTTGGCAATCCCATGCTTGGCCAGCAATTGCCCCAGCAGCAAGCCCGATGGCCCCGCGCCAATAATAGCAACCTGTGTGCGCATGACCTTCGCTCCGACCCGACGATTGATCCCTCACCAATATCATCACAAAACCTAATTGCGCCACCAGAGGCCGAGATGTCTGTCCCTCAAGCCAGGCATATTGCCTTGACGCCTGCCTCATTCCCGCTTATGCAACCCTCGGAAATCGTGGTGATTTGGCCGGCCGGCTTGCAGCCACGTTAAATAAGTCGCTAAAGGGCCGTGCGCACCCGGTGGGGACGCTGGCTTTTTGCGATAAGCAAAGCTGGTGTTTCAGAACCGGGTTTTTTATTGCGCCAAGCGTATCGATCACGCCGAGCAATGTAAAATCCGTCCCTTGTGCGACGGAGCAGTGAAATGTCGAAACCGAATTTGCCAGATGAAATCTTAGGCGCGGCAACCCTTGCCGTTCACGGCGGCACGCTGCGCTCGCAGTTCATGGAAACCTCAGAAGCGCTCTTTCTTACACAAGGCTACGTCTACAATTCCCCCGAAGAAGCCGAGGAACGCTTCAAGAGCGAAAGCGGCGGCTTCATCTATTCGCGCTACGCCAACCCAACCCTCGCCATGTTCGAAGAGCGTATGCGTCTCTTGGAAGGCGCTGGCGCTGCCCGTGCAACCGCCTCCGGCATGGCCGCCGTGTCAGGCGCACTTCTCTCGTTCTTGAAAGCGGGCGATCACGTCGTCGCTGCGCGCGCGTTGTTCGGCTCCTGCCTATATGTCGTGCAAGACCTGCTCCCACGCTTCGGTGTCACCTCCACGCTTGTTGACGGCCGCGACATCGACGCCTGGAAAAAGGCCATGAAACCGAACACTAAAGCCGTGTTCTTCGAGACGCCATCGAACCCCTGCCTCGACCTCGTAGATATCGCCGCCGTGTCCAAGATCGCGCATGACGCAGGCGCCCTCGTCGTCGTCGATAACGTCTTCGCCACGCCCTGCTATCAGTCGCCGCTCAAACTCGGCGCCGACATCGTCGTCTACTCAACCACCAAACACATCGACGGCCAGGGCCGCTGTTTGGGCGGCGTCGTCCTGGGCTCGGAAAAGTTCATCAAAGAAACATTCCACACCTTCTACAAACACACCGGCATCGGCATGAGCCCGTTCAATGCTTGGGTGATGCTGAAGGGCTTGGAAACTTTAAAGCTGCGCGTCGATCAGCAAACCGCCAACACCGCCAAAGTCGCCGACGCACTCGGCGCACTCAAAAACCAAGGTGTCACCCGCGTGCTCTATCCCGGTCGCTCCGATCATCCTCAGGCCGAACTTGCCAAACGCCAGATGCAGGGCGGCTCAACGCTGGTTGCCTTCGAACTCGCAGGCGGCAAAGCGGCAGCCTTCAAATTCTTAAACGCCCTTAAGATCATCAAGCTCTCGAACAATCTGGGCGACGCCAAGAGCCTGATCACGCATCCCGCCACGACAACGCATCAACGCTTGAAACCCGATGATCGCGCAGCGCTTGGCATCACCGATGGCACCGTGCGCCTCTCCGTCGGCCTAGAAGACGCAGCCGACTTGGTCCGCGACGTTCAGCAAGCCGTCAAGGCGGCAGTGGCGTAAAGCCATCGTCGTCAAGTCCACCTCAAATCACATCCGCCCTCGACGCTACGTCTGAGGGCGGATGTGCGTTCGGGGCCGATCGCACCCACCCCCGTGC
>JABFRJ010000339.1 GCA_013141255.1 Hyphomicrobiaceae bacterium | reverse complement strand
GCCGAATCAGAACGGGTTCCAGGTTGCACGAGGCGTATACTTCAAGTAGCCGACATTGGCACCCAGTCGTAAGCCCACGCCCGAGCGAATCGGGGCGAGCGTAATGTGGTCCCGCTTTAGGATGGTGAGGCCGACGCCACCGACGACATAAGCTGAGCCGTCGACACCGCCAAATCGGTCAAAAATCTCGTTGGGGTCACGCAGGTTGTAAACGAGCACCATGACTTTGGATCCGGCGGCGCCAGCATCCCAACCGATGGATGGGCCTTGCCAGTAGACTTTATGGGTGCCGGCATCACGTGTGTATAGAGTGCCCTCGCCATAACGGAGTCCGGCGACGAATGCGCCGCCAGCCTCTTCGCCGAGAATGTAACCATTGGGACGCCCCTGGCGCTTGAACGCCGTTTCGATAACGCTGGCGAGGCCCTGGCTGACTGAGCCGAAAAATTTATGGCCGGTCGAGGCGATTTCGTCAGAACTGAAGCTGCCGTCACGCCGGTCTTGGCGTTCTGGAATACGTGATGGGCGGTCGGCGTCGTAGTCGCGCTCGTATTTGTCGGGCGGAGGTGAGTAAGGTTGGCCGTAACTGCTGCCAGATCCGGTGCTTGAGTTGTAGCGGTCTGGATTCTGGTAGGCTTGGCTATTGCTGTTGCTACCAGAATAGGGACGTTCGACCGCGTAAGGGCGGTCGGCGTTGCCACCGCCGCTCATGTAGGGTTGTTGTGTTTGCTGTTGGCTGTAGGTGTCACTTGAGTAGCCGTTGTTGGGTGCGCGGGAGGCATTGTTGCCACCGCCGCTGGCATAACCTTGGTTCACGGATTGGGGAGGGGGATCACTGGCTGGCGGTACTTCGCCATAAGGGCGTGAGGGTGCGCCATAGGTAGGTTGATAGCTACCTTGACGTTCAACGGCGGTCGTTGCCGATGCTGCGGGAGCGTCTTTGGCGTAGGGCGAGGTATAAGGTGCCGCGGCTGGCACTGATTGTTGCTCCGTGCCTTCTAAGGTGCCGAGGCCCGGCGTGTTTGACGGGCCTGAATAGGCATCGTTTCGCGCAGCTTTGGGGCGGCGTTGCGGAGCCTGATAGCTATTCGGCGTTTCAGAGGCGCCCTGAGCGCGTACCGGCCAGGAGGCATCCGCGAAGAGGATGAGTGTTGAAAGGCTTACGGTAGTAGCTACAGCAGCCAGGGAGAGCGCACGCATCATGCGTTGGGTCTTCCGCGTGTTGGCCTTGAGCAGCATCTGGAAGGTTTCCAAATGCGGCGTAGGCAGTTAATGGTCCAACCCAGTTAAGGGTCTAGCAACCATCCTTTTCGCGAAAGTGTTACCAAAGTGTGGCCAATTTCACGGTTATCGTGCGATCTTTGTGGCGGGTGGGTAATATCATGCGGTTTTGCTGCTGCTGCGTCCCCAAGCGACGAACGCTGGATTTTTATAGCCGGTCGCCGCATGGCCATATGTGAGCGGGGTACCGGCCAAATCCACGACTGAACCGCCGGCGGCCTCTAGAATAGCCTGACCGGCAGCCGTATCCCATTCGCTAGTTGGCCCGACGCGCGGGTAAATGTCGGCGGCGCCCTCGGCGATACGGCAGAATTTGAGCGATGAACCCATGGGAGTTTGTCTGGCAATTTTGAGCGATGCCAGGATGGTCTCAGTCGCTGCATTCATATGAGAATGGCTGGCGGCTACAACTAATCCAGAGGGGACAGAGTAACGTGTCGACAGGCGCGTCTTAGCAAGTTCGGTGATGCTCGTCGGATTGGGGGCGTTCGCTGATACAGTTGTGCTGATGGCATGGTTCGGCCCTAGGGTTAGATATAAGCGGCGGAGGGCAGGAGCATAGATGAGGCCGAAGACTGGATGTCCGAAGCGCACAAGGGCGATGTTGATTGTGAACTCAGGGCGATTGGCGATGAACTCGCGGGTGCCGTCGAGGGGGTCGACGAGGAAGAAGGTGTCGCCGATGACCGGCCTCGCGCCTGCAGCCATATCTTCTTCGGCGACCACGGCGATGTCTGGTGCGATCGTTTTGAGGGCCTTAAGGAGAACAGCTTCGGATTCGCGGTCCGCAATGGTCACCGGCGTTCGATCCGCCTTGGTGATGACGGTGGTTGAGGCTTGAAAATGGGATAGCTGAATTTCGGACGCAGCGAGCACGCTGGGTAGCAACGCATTGGCCAGGGCGTGGCACGTGTTTTGATCAATATGATCGGTTTGCATCGTGTCTCAATCCTGACTGTTTCTCGTCGCGATCTTAGGCTGATCTTGGTTTGTTCAATGACAGTAAAGAATATCTCTCCAACCGTGAGTTTTGGTCATGAACTGTTAAAGGTTGTGACGGAAAAACAATAGGGGCCGGTAATCTGCTCTTCAGTCGCCTTTCTGGCCCCTCATTAGTCACTCAGCTCTTGGCAGAAGTGGTGCGAAGCAGTTACTCCGAATCATCACTGATCCGGTTCTGGCTGCAAGTGCCCAAAAGCCAAGAACCTTCGGGTTATCAACAGTTCGCAGACGTCGCCGAAACAGACTTATCGCTGTCGGTGTACCCGCTGGACAATTTTAAGGGCAATCCTCATGAACCTACGCGTTCAACCCTCTGATCTCGAACTTGCGGCGCTGATTTCGAGCAAGATCTGTCACGACGTCATCAATCCGGTCGGGGCCATCCACAACGGCCTGGAGATCTTGGATGAAGATGACAATGCGGATGCGCAAAAATACGCCCTCGAAATGATTCGCAATGTCACTGCTCAGGCATCAGCACGATTGCAGTTTGCACGTTTTGCCTTCGGGGCGGCTGGTTCTGCTGGGGCGATGATTGACTTGGGAATGGCGGCTCAGGTCAGTCATGGTTTCGTGGCTCACGGAAAACACAAACTCAATTGGGCTGGTCCGGCTGGTTATATGGCCAAGGACAAGGTCAAGCTGCTGCTTAATCTTATCTCGTCTGCGATCACAGCGCTGCCGCGCGGCGGCGAAATCCATGTTCAAATTACTGGAACGATGGAAGATCCATCGTTTGCGTTGCGATGCAAAGGAACGGGCGCGCGTCCACCGCAATACTTGTGCGATTTTGTGGCTGGCAATCCCCCGCCACTCGATAGTATGTCGATCCAAGCGTATTACACGGCGCGATTGGCTGGGAATGTTGGCCATACGATCGGCATTGTTAAAGATGGCGCGGACATTGTTTTGACGGCGCGACCACAACGCTGATTTTAGCGGCGGACCGCAGTGGAGTAACTGCCGCGACGCCAAGAGTGATCAATACATTTTTAAGACTGCTCAACGATGCTAGCTGTCCGGATTGAAGGCGACTGAATTTACAAAAGTACTGAGCAACATGGGCGCGTGGCGCGGAGCTCGTGGTGTAATTTTTATCTCGATCACTTGAGGAACGTGCCATGGCCATTTGTCTTATCGTTGACGATAGCGACGTTATCAGACGCGTTGTGTCGCACATGCTACTTGCACTTGGGGTGGAGCCATTGGAAGCTACTGGTCCACTTGAGGCGTTGGTGAAATGTGATGTGAATCCGCCCGACTTTCTCGTGCTTGATTGGCGAATGCCGGGCTTGAATGTTGTAGATTTTTTAGCGCAATTGCGGTCGCGTCCGCACGGCAAGCTGGTTAAGGTGATCTATGCCACCAGCGAACATGATCCGATTGATATTGCGCGCGCTATGACTGCAGGGGCGAACGAATACGTCATAAAGCCATTTGATCGAGTCACTTTGGCGCAGAAGCTTGGTACCAACTTGGCAGTCCAATGATCGCGACACGCTAGTCTCTGTTTGTTCTGTAATGCGGGCGATTGCTTCGACCGTGGCGCTATCAGTTCTGCTTCTTGTAACGAAATGCGGAACAAGTCACGGACAAACAATAAACAATTGCTGATGGGCAACAACCCATTTGTAGTGCTGATCAGTACGCAGGTGCTGCATTGTGTTCCAAAGGCATTGGTGGTCGTTGGATCGCTTAACTTGCCTTTTGAATCTGCTTCGTTCGACTTGAGTAGAGAGCTTGACTTGAGATCGCTTGGTCTTTAATCGGCATGCACTGCAGTATTTAGAACAGTTCTAAAAGGCGGGTTCATGTTGTCTCGGTTTTCGTTGTCGGGATTTGGTGGGAAGCGCCGCTTCCAAGACTTATCCGAGCAAGAAGTTCTGGCGCTGGCGATTTCGTCAGAAGAAGACGACGGGCGGATCTATGCTGCTTATGCGGCTAAGCTCCGGCAGGCCTATCCGAGTTCGGCTGCGGTGTTTGACGGTATGGCGGCGGAAGAGGACCAGCACAGGCGACAACTTATTGAGGCGTACCAGCGTCGATTTGGAGAGTTTGTGGTGCCGCTGCGTCGCGAGCATGTTGGAGATTTTTATACTCGGCGTCCGGTGTGGTTGGTCGAAAATTTAGGTCTCGACCGGATGCGTCTTGAGGCCATGGATATGGAGCATCAGGCGCATGAATTTTATGTTGCTGCTGCAGGGCGCTCGACGGACGCAGAAACGCGGAAGTTGTTGGGCGATCTTGCAACTGCTGAGGCAGGACATGAAGCGACAGCTGGGCATTTGTCGGAACAGCATTTGAGCGGTGACGAGCGACAAACTGAGGATATGGCGTCAAAGCGTCAGTTTGTTTTGACCTGGGTGCAGCCAGGGCTCGCTGGATTGATGGATGGCTCAGTCTCGACCCTCGCTCCGATATTTGCGACGGCTTTTGCCACGCAGAATACTTGGACTACTTTCTTGATCGGGCTGTCAGCGTCGGTCGGCGCTGGGATTTCGATGGGCTTCACGGAAGCGGCACACGATGATGGTAAGCTATCGGGACGTGGTGCGCCGTGGAAGCGTGGCTTGGCGTCAGGCGTCATGACGACATTAGGGGGGCTTGGCCATGCATTGCCATACCTTATCCCGTCGTTTTGGACAGCAACTGTCATTGCTTTAATAGTTGTGTTCATTGAGTTGTGGGCGATTGTTTGGATTCAAAATCGCTACATGGAAACGCCATTTATCAAGGCTGCGTTTCAGATCTTGCTGGGTGGAGGTCTTGTGCTTGCCGCCGGCATTATAATTGGTGGAGCGTGATGCTGTAGTGTCTTATGGCGTAGCGATTGTTTTCGAATGCATGTCGTTAAGGCCCACCGATCTGTGATGTCAAGGTTTCGGTCACCTTCGAGCCTGGGTCGGGGGTTGTGTCTTTCCAACGTACTGAGCCTATGGGACGTTCGAGCATCCGACGAATGCGGACAGGTTCTGGTCCCTTGTGAAACTCGATTGCTCGCATATGCAGATCTCGCTCAGTCTGCGTTGCGCGATTTCGCTGGCGCAAATAGTCGTGCCATGTCGGGCAATGATAGCGCTCGGTCCATAGTTCGGGATCAGCAATGTCGCGAGCGATGCTCCAACCGTAGGCACCATTGCGTAGGCGAGTTGAGCGGACTTGTTGCATGACAGCATAAAACAAGCGCGCTTTTTGCGGCTCTATGCGATATTCGATTTCGAGCACAATTGGGCCACTGCGCGCCGTCAGGGCCAATAGCAGTTCTGGGTCGGCAAGGGCATCAGCTGCACCACTGGCGTTTTCACCAACGACTGGGACACGAAACCAACGCCCTAAAAGTGGTGATGCGACCAAGGTTGCGGCTGAAGTCAGGAGAGCGAGTGAGACGCCTTGTGTGTTGGCGAATGCCCCCCAACCCCACCCGGCTAAAGCAATGCCTGCCGCAACGGCTGCTTGATAACTCGCAAGCGTGCGTGCGGCGGCCCATCGCGGGGCTGATAACTGTACTGAAACATTGAAAACCATCATGCATGCTGTCCACGCAGCGCCGAAGGTGAGCAATGCAATGGCCGTCACTATGGAGGTGCGACTTAGAGCGATGATGACGACGCTGAGCCCCATACCAAGCGAACAAAGTCGTGCGCAGACTTCGCCGCTATATTTTGCGCGGATTCGTCCAACATTTAATGCGCCAACAATTGACCCAATGCCGAACGCGCCGAGCAATAGGCCAAAGAGTTGAGCGCCGCCGCCGAGGAGGTCGCGCGCGATCAAGGGGAGGAGAGCAGAGACGGACCCGCCTGTGAGGCCAATGATCAAAGTTCGCACGATGACCATGCGAATGGGCGGAGCGTTTGAGACGTAGCGATAGCCTGAGATCATCGCTCGCCCCAGGGTCTCGGGTGGTAGGCGTGAAGGCTCCGATGTGCGTTTCCAAAGATTTAGGACAACGAGAAGTGGGGTATAAAAAATGACGGCGATGGCGAACGCCGCAACACCGCCTGCAGCTGCGACGATGACACCGCCAATAGCGGGGCCGAAACTGCGGGCGACATTGTAGCTGATGCCATTTAGGGCCACAGCAGCCGGTAGAATTTCAGCCGGGACTTGTTCATTGACGGATGCGCCCCATGCGGGCCAGAGGAGTGCTGTTCCGGAGCCGACGACGAAGCACCAAAACAAAAGTTGCCATGGGCCGATTTGGCCTGCGTGAGCTGCGAGGGTCAATGCAGCAGCACCTGCGATCGAGAGCGAGAGTGCTGCAATGGCAACTTTTCGACGGTCGAACATATCTGCTAAGGCACCAGATGCGACTGAGAAAAGTGCAACGGGCAACATCAGAGCTGTTTGAACTAAAGCGACCATGGTCGCCGAGTTGGTCATCTGGGTCATGTCCCAGGCGGCACCAACACCCATTATAAACAATCCGAGATTGGAAAAGAGGCTAGCGAACCACATGCGGCGGAATACGGTGTGATGAAGCGGCGCAAAAGTACCGGGTTTGTTGGCTTGTGACATTCGCGTCTCAACCCTGATCAGTTGTGGGTGTGTTAAAGTCGGTTGCGTCGTGTTTGGGTGTCGCTCAGTGCTCAGCAGAGCATGGACATGTGATTTTTGTCCACGCTTTGATCGTTCGGTTGAGCGTTGCAGAACTTGGTCGTTTAGATCCCACTACGGCTTTAGTGGGCGGACGTCCTACGGTTCCCACAGCGTTTGGCGTGTTGTGCTATCAATTGGCGTATTAGGATCTGATCGTTTGGGCAACGCCAATTGGTCGCGTGAACTCGTCAATACGTATGGCCGTACCAGTCACTCCCACTCAATTGTGCCGGGTGGTTTTGATGTGATGTCATAGACGACGCGATTTATGCCGCGCACTTCGTTGATGATCCGGGTTGCTGCGCGGCCTAGGAAATCGTGGGGGAAGGGGAAATAGTCGGCAGTCATGCCGTCGGTGGAGGTCACTGCGCGGAGTGCGCAAACCGAATCGTATGTGCGACCATCGCCCATGACGCCGACAGTGCGTACTGGGAGCAATACGGCGAAGGCTTGCCAAATGGTGTCGTAGAGCCCAGCCCTGCGGATCTCGTCGAGGTAAATGGCATCGGCTTGGCGAAGGATGTCGAGTTTTTCAGGGGTGATTTCACCGGGAATCCGAATGGCGAGACCGGGGCCGGGGAAAGGGTGGCGGCCGATAAATTGTGCCGGCAGTCCTAATTCTCGCCCGAGTGCGCGGACTTCGTCTTTGAAGAGTTCGCGAAGCGGCTCTACCAGTTTCATGTTCATGCGTTCGGGCAAGCCGCCGACGTTGTGATGGGATTTGATGGTAACTGATGGTCCGCCCGAAAATGACACGCTTTCGATCACGTCAGGGTAGAGTGTGCCTTGGGCGAGAAAGTCTGCGCCACCGAGCTTCTTGGCCTCAGCGTCGAAGACTTCGATGAAAAGGCGGCCGATGGTTTTGCGTTTTGCCTCCGGGTCGGTGACGCCCGCGAGTTGGCCGAGAAAGAGTTTCGACGCTTCAACGTGTACTAATGGGATATTGTATTGACCGCGAAACATCGAGACGACTTCTTCTGACTCGTTTTGACGCATCAGACCGTGATCGACGTAGATGCAGGTCAGGCGGTCGCCGATGGCTTCATGGATCAAGACGGCCGCAACGGAGCTATCGACGCCGCCCGAGAGGCCACAGATGACGCGTGACGTAGGACCGACTTGCGCACGGATTTTGCCGATCATCTCTTTGCGATATGCGGCCATGGTCCAATCGGACTTGAGGCCAACGATGCGATGGACGAAGTTTGCGATCAGTTTTGCGCCGTCGGGGGTATGGACGACCTCTGGATGAAACATGGTGGTGTAATATCGGCGCTTCTCGTCGACGGCGATTGCATAAGGGGCGTTCTCAGATGTGCCGATAACTTCGAAGCCAGAGGGTAGTTTTGTTACGCGGTCACCATGGCTCATCCAGACGGGGTATCGACCACCGACGCTCCAGAAGCCTTCGAATAGCGGACTTGCCTTTTTTATCTCGACATCGGCGCGGCCAAATTCACGGGCATGTCCTCCTTCAACCTTGCCACCGAGCTGAGTACAGAGCGTTTGTTGGCCGTAACAGATCGCGAGGATTGGTATGTTGGTTTCAAAAACGGAGTTGGGTGCACGGGGGCTTTCTGTATCGAGAACAGATGCTGGCCCTCCCGAAAATATGACACCTTTAGGTCTGAGCCGTTTGAAAGCTGCTTCGGCAGACTGATAAGGATGAATTTCGCAGTACACACCAGTCTCGCGGACACGGCGAGCGATGAGCTGCGTGACTTGACTGCCAAAGTCGACAATGAGGATATTGTCGGGATGTGCGGGGACGGCAGTCTTGCTGGTGCTTTGGCTCATGTTCGGCGGGGCCTCTTAGGTTTTCACAGCGGTTACGCTACCTCAAGCGTCGCTGCAACCCTGGTCCGGCGGGTTGTCCCGGCTGACATGGCGAGTTAGGGAGTTTTCTAAGGCTTGACGACCATGCTAAGAGATCGACCGGTCCCATTGCACTAAAGGCATTCGCCATGTCGAATTCAACGAAAATAGCGCCACAGGCAGATCATGGGCATGTTCATGGTCCTGACTGTAATCACGATCACGATCATCAGCATTCTAGTCATCAGCAATTAGGCCATGTCCACGGTCCCAATTGCAATCATGATCACGATCACAATCATGGGCACCACCATCACGCGCCGGTTGAGACTTTTGTGCGTGCTGGTGCTAAAATTGGGCGCAACGATCCTTGCCCGTGCGGGTCTGGTAAAAAGCACAAAAAATGTTGTCTTGCCGCCTGAGCACGTGTGGTCGAAGGTCTGACAAGAGTGCTCACAACGGCAAGCTATGCCGTACGCAGAGAGTTGGGCCTTAACCGTCTCGACGCCAAGCAGCGCGTACCGTTGTAAAACGTCGCGTGAATTTGGAGCATAAACTCGGCTTAGTTCGCGATCATTGCTGCGGCGAAGCCGATAAAGGCCAACGCTCCGGACAGGTTCCAGGTTTTGGCACCACCGTTGTTTGGCTTAGCTCCGATCAGCCAAGCGATTGTCGCCAACACAAACGCTGCTGTTACCATTGCTGCTGCAAACAGGGCTAGAAGATTGTGATGACCAAGGACCTCTAAAGCCATAGCGCAGGCAAGACCTACTGCGACGAAGACCAATAGGATCAAGTGAAGGTCTACGTTCCGGTTTTGATCAGATTTTCTGGTGGTTTTAGCGTCTCGTCCACGTGCTTGATTATCGTCGTACATGTTTCGCCTCGCCGGGTCTAGACTGGTAGAATGTGCTGCACTCCAGAGGTGTCGGTAACCGCTTACCGAGTTGAGTACGATGAGTGATTTCTGTCGTTTAAGCAATTGGCGATAACGTAGATTTGAATGAGGAGAGCGCTTTTTGGTTGGTTTGGTCTAAGGCTTTTCTGTCGGGGTGACTTTGCGGTTTTCGGTGTTTGAGCGGATAAATTGCCCGCCGCGTACGTGTGCTGGCTTTTGTTCGATGGAGCCGCCGGGCATCAGCGGGCGGTTCGGCCAATTGCCCATAGATTTGATCCTATCGTACATGACAATGGCTCCGGCCATGGCGACGTTGACGCAGAAGCGCGTTGGGATCTTCACGACATATTGGCAGCGTTCGAGAATTGCGGGTGAAAGCGAGCCGTGCTCGGGGCCTAGAATATAGGCAGCGCGGAGCGGGTGTTTGAATGTCGGCAAATCAATGGCGTCATCAGTCAATTCGATGCCCACGAGGACGCAGCCTTGCGGCAAGGTCATGTCAGGAATCGTCTCCCAGTTGTAATGGGGGAGATGCCACTGACCCTTTGAGGTGTCGGCGCGGGCCTCCAATGCGTGGTAGGTCGCGCCAACTGTGAACGTAAAATGTGCACCGAAGCCATGGGCGGATCGCATGAGGTTGCCTAGATTGAGCGCCTTGGACATGCGCTCGGCGCCGATGGCGAAGTATCCGCGAAGTTCGGGCAATGTAGATGGTTCGGTCATGGGCGTTGGCTTGTTGGTGTTGTGAGGGCTTCCACGCGCAAACGTGGGTCGATAAGGTCGACGAAACATTTAGGGAAGGACGTCTCACATGAAAGCTGCGTTGTGCAAGTCGCTTGGTGGTCCGGATGCCATTGTCATCGAGGATATTGCTGAGCCAGTGGCAGGATCGGGTGAGGTGTTGGTGCGCGTTAAAGCTGCGTCGCTCAATTTTCTGGATACGCTGCAAACGCGGGGTAAGTACCAGGTAAAACCGCCACTTCCATTTTCGCCCGCCGGTGAATTCGCGGGTGTTGTCGAGGTCCTAGGGGCGGGCGTGACGGGGCTTAAGGTAGGCGATAGGGTGTTTGGCTATGGAGCCGGTGGGGCAGCACGTGAAAAGGTGGCTGCTGCGGCTGTTAACCTTGTGCCAATTCCTGATGGGGTTTCAGATGAAGTGGCGTCGGGCGTTACGGTTACCTATGGCACTGGAATGCATGGGCTCAAGGATCGCGCCCAATTGAAGGTTGGCGAGACCTGCGCTG